>DAIOEI010000001.1:0-30382 GCA_036746335.1 Hydrogenophaga sp.
AGCGGGATGGTGCCGCCCTGACCGATGGTGCCGCAGGCGGCGCCAAAGTGCGCCTGCGAGGCGTCCTGCAAAGCCTGCTCAAACCATGGCGCGGTGGACGGCGCGTTCCAGCCGGTGGCGGCGCCTGCGCCCTCAAACGTCACCCTGGCCTGGTAGGGCGCGTTGTCTTCGAGCAGGGCCTTGAGTTGCTGCACGGCCTGCGCGGCGTCCACCAGCGGCGGCAGGCGCAGGCTGAGCTTGAAGGCGGTGTAGGGGCGCAGCACATTGCCGGCATTCTGCAGCGTGGGGAAGCCGTCGGCCCCGGTCACGCTGAGCGTGGGCCGCCAGGTGCGGTTGAGCAGGGCCTCCACCGGATCGGTGGTGGTGGGCAGGGCGAACACGCTGGAGCCGCCGCAGTCGTGGTGCGCCCAGGGGAAGCGCTTGTACAGTTCGTCGCCCAGGATGGCGGCGGTGGCCTGCGCCTGCGCCAGCCGCTCGGGCGGCACCTCGCAGTGAAAGCTGGCAGGCAAGAGGCGGCCGGTGGCGCTGTCTTCGAGCCGGTCCAGCACCTGGCGCATGATGCGAAAGCTCGACGGCACCAGGCCCGAGGCGTCGCCCGAGTGGATGCCTTCGGTGAGGATCTCCACCTTCAGCACGCCGCTGGCCATGCCGCGCAGGCTGGTGGTGAGCCAGAGCTGGTCGTAGTTGCCCGCGCCGCTGTCCAGGCAGATCACCAGGCCCACGTCGCCCAGACGTTCGCGCAGCGCGTCCACATACGGCAGCAGGTCGAAGGAGCCGCTTTCCTCGCAGGTTTCAATCAGGCCGACGATGCGCGGGTGGGCCGCGCCCTGGGCTTTGATGGCCTGTATCGCGGCGATGCTGGCGTAGACCGCGTAGCCGTCGTCGGCGCCGCCGCGGCCATAGAGCTTGCCGTCGTCGATCTTGGGTGTCCAGGGACCGAGGTCGCTGCGCCAGCCGCTGAATTCGGGCTGTTTGTCCAGGTGGCCGTACATCAGCACGGTCTGTTCCGAACGCCCACGCTCAGCCGCCCCTGTGCCCGCGCTGGCCGGTACTTCGAAGAACAGCACCGGCGTGCGGGGCTTTCCCTGGGCGTCGTTCAGGCGCAAGATTTCCAGTTGGAGCCCAGGGATATGCTGCCCACGCACCCAGTCGGCCGCTGACTGCAAAACCCGCTCAAGCAGGCCGTGGGTGGCCCATTCTGGGTCGAACGCCGGCGATTTGGCAGGCACCTCGATGTAGCTCTGCAGCGCAGGCAGGATGCGCTCGGCCCATGCGGCATCTACATGCGCCTGCGAGGCTTGTGCATCCAAAGGCAGGGGCTGGGGCAAACGGGCATTCATGTCGATATCCTTCGAGGCCGCGCACAGGCACCGCCAGAGCAAAAAGAGTATAGACAGCCCTGACTGCTCCGCCGATGCAAGACTGGCAACATTCCGGGCAATGGTTCACGGCGGCACGCCCGGCGCCTGGCATCATGGATGCAGATGAGGCCGCCAAAGCCGTTCGCCGCCGCTGGCTCAGCCCGCCTGCAAGCGGAAGGTGGCCACAACACCCGCCAGATGATGGGCCTGGTCCTTCAGGCTGGCAGCCGCCGCTGCGCTCTGCTCGACCAGGGCAGCGTTCTGCTGCGTCATTTGATCCAGCCGCCCCACGGCTTGATTGACCTGCCCAATGCCCTGTGACTGCTCGTTCGCTGCGGTCGTGATGTCGCTGATGAAATCCGACACCTTGCGGGCGTTGTCCACGATCTCGCCGATCGTGCTGCCGGCCTCGGCCACCAGGCGGGTGCCCTCCTCGACCTTGCCGACACTGGCGCCGATCAAACCCTTGATTTCGCGGGCGGCCGCTGCGCTGCGCTGGGCAAGGCTGCGCACCTCTGCGGCCACCACCGCAAAGCCGCGACCCTGCTCCCCTGCACGTGCAGCCTCCACTGCCGCATTGAGCGCCAGGATGTTGGTCTGGAAGGCGATCCCGTCGATCACACCGATGATGTCGCTGATCTGGCGGCTGCTGTGGTTGATTTCGTCCATCATCGCCACCACCTCGCCAACCACCTGCCCACCCCGGGCAGCGACCACCGCGTTGGATTGCGCCATGTCGCTGGCCTGGCGGGCGGCATCGGCGCTCTGGTGCGTGGTTCCGTTGATTTGCTCCAGGCTGCTGGCGGTCTGCTGCAGATTGCCCGCCGCCTGCTCGGTCCGGTTGGAAAGGTCCTGGTTTCCCGAGGCAATTTCTGCGCTGGCCACACCGATGCTGTCCGAAGTGCGCCGCACCTCTGCGACGATCCTGGCAAGGGAGGTCTGCATGTCGCCCAGCGCCCGCATCAAGGTCGTCAGCTCGTCGCGCCCCACCAAAGGCACTGGCTGGGTCAGGTCTCCCGAGGCGATGGCGCTGGCCAAACGCTGTGCATCGTCCAGCGGATCGCAGATGCTGGTCATGTTTGCCAATGTCGAGGGCACCACCACCAGCATGGCCGCGGCCAGCGCAATACCAAAGGCCCAACGCATCTGGTGGCTGGCCGCCTGCTCGCTCTCCTGCAGCGCTGCCGCTTCCGCGAGGATCGCCTGCTCCATGAGCGCCACCTTGTCTGCCATGCTGGCACGGTGTTCCTGCGCCCGCGCCAGCATGCGGTTGGCGTCGGTTGCGGTGTCGAACGCGCCCGAGATCATTTGCTGGATCACGGGTTTCACTGCCGCCGCATACAGTGCCAAAGAGGCCTGTACCGCCTGTGTGGTTTCTTTCTGAGGCGGTTCCTGCCCGAGCGACATGGCCTCCAACAGCGTCTGTATCGATCGGCTGGCCGCCTCCCAGCGCTCTTGCGCCTGCGTGAGCGCCACAGGCGATTCGTAATGCACCACCATTTCACTCTCGTGGCGACCCAGATCACCCAGAGACAACTGCAATCGCGACAGTGCCAGGGTTGTTCCATTCGCATGCTCAAACAAGGCCTGGTTGATGTCGCTGAGTTTGGACATGCCCCACAAGCCCGCACCACCCACAAAGGCCAGCAGCGCCAGTACCACACCAATCGCACCCAACATCCGCAAGCGAATGGTGAACCTGCGCATCAATCCTTGCAACGACATCTTCACGACCCCTTGAAATATGCTGCCGTCGGGCTCAAGCCTGGGCGCGCTCGATCAGCGGAACGCCCTCCACCCGAAACACACCGATCACCTGTCCCAGGCGGGCGGCCTGATCCTTGAGGCTTTCTGCTGCGGCTGCGCTTTGCTCGACCAGCGCCGCGTTTTGCTGCGTCATCTGGTCCAGCTGGTTGACCGCCACATTGACCTGGCCGACACCGCTGCTCTGCTCGTTGCTGGCGGCCGTGATCTCGCTGATGATGTTGGCGACACGCTGGGCGTTGGCCACCACCTCACCAATGGTGCTACCCGCTTGCGCCACCAAACGCGTACCGACCTCCACCTTGTCCACGCTGGTGCTGATGAGCTGCTTGATTTCTTTGGCTGCTTCGGCACTGCGCTGGGCCAGGTTGCGCACTTCGGCAGCCACCACCGCAAAACCACGACCCTGCTCGCCGGCTCTCGCCGCCTCCACGGCGGCATTGAGCGCCAGGATATTGGTCTGAAAGGCAATGCCATCAATGACGCCAATGATGTCGTTGATCTTGCGGCTGCTGTGGTTGATTTCATCCATGGTGGCCACCACTTGCCCGACCACCTGACCGCCTCGCGCCGCCACCTCGGCGTTGGTCACCGCCATCTCACTGGCTTGCCGCGCAGCGTCGGCACTTTGACGCATGGTGCTGTTGAGTTGCTCCATGCTGGCGGCGGTTTCTTCAAGGCTGGACGCTGCCTGCTCTGTGCGCGCACTCAAGTCGTTGTTGCCGCTGGCAATCTCGCGGCTGGCGGCTTCGATGTGCGAAGTGGAAGCCTGCACCGAATGCACCACCGTCTGCATGCGTTGCAGGGTGCGCTGAAGGGCCAGTGCCCCAGGTGTGGACACAGGCATGTCACGGACATCCAGCGCAATGCCGTCGGTTTGGTCTACTGCCTGCACCAGTCGGGTGAGCTCGGCACCTTCGCGCGCTGTGCGGCCCATGCCCACGGCCAGCACCACCTCCAGACCGGTCTGGATCACCACGTAAGCAGCGTGCAGCATCACCCGCCAGAAGTTTGCCTCGGTTGTGCAGTAAAAACCCAGGCCGGCAGCTTGCAAACGGTCAAACAACACATGATGCACCGCAAACAGCCCTGCCGCAAAGACGATGGGGCGCCAGTCCAGATAAACCAGCAGCAAGGCCAAGGTCACGAAAACGCCGAAGTGGTATTCCAGCTCCCCCCGGGCCAGTTGAATCTGCAGCGCCACCACGGAAACCATGGCAAAAGCCAGCACCAGCCTGGCCGCCAGGCTGCCCCGGCCCATCACATAGGCCGCAAGACCCAAACCGGCACAGATCAAGGCCCCGACCACACCCAGTACCGGCTCGTAGTAGAGAAAACCCATGAGCCCCGCAGCGGCGGAACCGAGGATCAGCGCGCCCAGCATCACTTGGTCGCCCAAGATGGCCTGGCGGTCCAGATGCGGATGAGGTTTTGTGGACATGTGGTGTTGCAGTTTCAGAGAAGTTTTTGGATAAACAAATCGGGGTCCATCGCAAGGCGTGCTCGCGCCCAGGCTGGCTCAGCGCGTGGGCGCCAACAACAGCCCAGCGGGCGCCACACCAGCGGCATCACGCACCGGTGCCTCTGCGCTGCCCAGTTGGAACACACCGATCACCTGCGCCAGGCGCACTGCCTGGTCTTTCAGGCTTTCGGCCGCAGCGGCGCTTTGCTCGACCAGCGCCGCGTTTTGCTGTGTCATCTGGTCCAGCTGGTTGACCGCCACATTGACCTGCCCAATGCCGTCGCTTTGCTCGCCAGCCGATGCGGTGATCTCACTGACGATGTCGCTCACACGCTGAATCGAGCCAACGATTTCGCTCATGGTCTGCCCGGCGTCGGCCACCAGACGGCTGCCCTCGGACACCCTGTCCACGCTGGCGCCGATCAGGCCTTTGATTTGTTTGGCCGCCTCGGCGCTGCGCTGCGCGAGGTTACGCACCTCGCCTGCCACCACCGCGAAGCCCCGGCCCTGCTCCCCCGCACGAGCGGCCTCCACGGCCGCATTCAGGGCAAGGATGTTGGTCTGGAAGGCAATGCCGTCGATCACACCAATGATGTCGTTGATCTTCTGGCTGCTGCGGTGGATGTCGTTCATGGTGCTGACGACTTCGCCAACCACCTGACCGCCCCGAACAGCTACCGCAGAGGCGGAACTGGCCAACTGGTTGGCTTGGCGGGCGGCATCGGCACTCTGGCGCACGGTACTGGTCAGTTGCTCCATGCTCGCAGCTGTTTCCTCCAGGTTGCTCGCCGCCTGTTCGGTGCGCGCACTCAGGTCATGGTTGCCCGAGGCGATTTCCATCGAGGCCGTGTTGATGCCGTCTGTGGCCACCCTCAGCTCCTGCATCATGCCGAGAAAGCGAACGCGCATGCCCTCGACTTCCACCACCAGACGCCCGATCTCGTCGTGTCGCTGACTCTGGAAAGGTCGGCTCAAGTCGCCATGGGCCAAAGCCGTCACGGCCTGGGTGAGTTCACTCAAAGGTTGGCTCACATTGCGCCGAATCAAAAGGTAGGCGCCAACACCGATCAAAACCGCAGCAGCAGCCAGCAAGGCCCAAAAGGCGTAGATAGTGGCCCAGTGCGTGGCCATGGCCTCGTCATCAGACACTTGCGCAAGCACCCACCACTGCCCGGTCTGAGCCTGCCGCTTGATCAGCCAGGGGTTGCCCATCGGTTGCCCCAGCAAAGAAGCGGCTTCGGTCACGAGGGCATTGGGTTGCTGCCGCAAACGCGCCAACAAGGGGCCGGCGTCGGGGTACACGTCCAGCACTTTTTTGCCGCCGGCCTCAGGATGGACCACAAAAACCGCATCCGCGTCTTTTTGGCGGGGATCAATCACAAAGCTGGCGCCCGACTCGAAGAAGCGCGCCTCGTTGACAACTTTCACGAGCGAAGTCTGAAAGTCGGTGATGTCAAAGCCAATGAACAGGATTCCGACCACCCGCCCGCCAGTGTCCTTGATGGCCTCGTAGTGCGTCATGTAGGGTGTGCCAAACAGGCTTGCCCTGCCGGTGTAGGTCTTGCCTTCGAGCATGAGCGGGTAAGCCGGGTGGCTGCGGGCCAGCAGGGTGCCCATGGCGCGCTCGCCTTTTTCGTTTTTCAAGGATGTTGTGACGCGCTCGAAGTCATCCCCTTTGCGCATGAAAACCGTGGCCACGCCACCGGTGGCTTCCTGAAAAGCATCGACCTCGGTGTAGTCGTTGTTCAACACCATGAACCAACTGGCCAGCGTGCCTTGCTCGGCATCGAGTTCGAAGGTATCGGCAAACTTGGCTCGAAAAGGCTTGTAAGCCCGGTCGGTCAGCATGCGCGCAGTCGCATCGAAGGCATCCATGGAGTCCGCAACAGATTGCACTTTGTCGCCGACCCATTGAACAATGCGCTCCCGCGAGCGGGATTCGGCCACCACGGTAATCACCGCACTGATCGCGGCCAGGACCACCGTCAGCATGATCAGGGTTTGCAGGCTCAGGCGACGGGCCACAGAGCCATGAGCATGGTTGGAAGTTTTCATGAGCTGTTGCCTGCTTTGGACAAATGAGGGCGTCAGAGGGGCTTTTCCTGTCAGGCTGCTGGACCTGCCTGGTCCATCAGTCCCATGTCGGCGCTGCTCATGAGCGCCTCGATGTCCATCAGGATCAGCATGCGCTCGCCCACGCTGGCAATGCCGGTGATGAAGCTGGTGTCCACCGTGGTGTTCATCTCCGGCGCGGGCTTGATCGCGTCACTGGCCAACTCCAGCACATCCGAGACCGAATCGACCACCGCCCCCACCACCCGGCCACGCACATTGAGCACGATCACCACCGTAAAGCCGTTGTAGTCCACCTTCTCGCAACCGAGCTTGATGCGCAGGTCCACCACCGGCACGATCACCCCGCGCAGGTTGACCACGCCCTTGATGAAGTGCGGCGCATTGGCGATGCGTGTGGGCTCCTCATAGGAGCGGATCTCCTGCACGCGCAGGATGTCGATGCCATATTCCTCCGCCCCCAGGCGAAAACTCAGAAATTCGGCCTTGGCTTTCTGGGCTTCTGCCTGCCGGGCGGTGTCCTGGCGGGCCAGATGCCCTCCTTCTTTGAGCATGTCCATGTCGCATTTCCTTGCCCACCCCAACCGGGTGTTTCTGGACTATCGACCGAGACCGCAGGGACTGAAGGCTTCAAACGCAACAAACAGAACCGCTTGTCTGGGGAGGTGCCCGCAATGAATACCGAAGTACAAACCCTGCCGGGCTGAACAACTGCGCAGGTGGCAGGGCAGGCCACGAGCTTCATGCTGCCAGCAAGCTGGCCACTTCGTTGCGCAAGGCCTCTGGTGAGAGTTCTGCCGCCCAAAGCGCAGGCCCCACGTTCAAACCCACCCGGTTGAACAGGCCGCGGCGAAACGGTTTGACCATGGCCTTGGGCTGACCGCTGCTGAGTTCGATGCGGCTGAAGTAAGAACCCCAGAGGTTGGTCAACGCCATGGGCACCACCTGCACCTGCAGTCCGTCGGCATGTGCCTGCTGCAGGATTTTGGCGACACCACCCTTGAAGGCTTGCAGCCGTCCGTCGCGGGTGATTCCTCCTTCAGGAAAAATGCCCAGCAAATCACCCTCGCGCAATACCTGTGCCGCTTCCCGGAATGCAGCTTCATAGGCCACAGGGTCCTCAGAGCGGGGGGCCACTGGAATGGCCTTGGCCAGTTTGAACAACCAGCCCAGCAGCGGCACCTTGAAAATACGGTGATCCATGAGAAAACGAATCGGCCGGGGGCTGGCGGCCATGAGCAGCACCGCATCGACAAAGCTCACATGGTTACAGGCCAGAACCGCAGGACCGGTGACAGGTATGTGCACATCGCCTGTGACCTTGAAACGGTACACACAGCGCGAAGCGATCCAGGCCACAAAGCGCAAGAAGTACTCAGGCACCAGCAGGAAGATATAGCCCGCCACCACCGCATTGGCCAGGCCGATGATGAGGAACAACTCGCTGATGGTGAACCCGGCGCTCAGCAAGGCGCCGGCCAGCAGCGAGCTGGCGATCATGAACAGCGCATTGAGAATGTTGTTGGCCGCGATGATGCGGGCGCGGTGCGTGGGCTGGCTGCGCATCTGGATCAGTGCGTACATCGGCACGCTGTAGATGCCCGCAAACAGCGAGAGCAGCGCCAGATCGGCCAGCACGCGCCAGTGCTCCGGCCGCGCCAGGAACGCCCCCACCCCCATCACCGCACCGCCCCCCAGCCCCCGCGAGGCGAAGTACAGATCCACCGAAAACACCGTCATGCCGATGGCGCCCAGCGGCACCAGACCGATCTCCACATGGCGGCGGCTGAGGATTTCACACAGCAGGGCGCCGCCACCGATGCCGATGGAAAACACCACCAGGAGCAGCGAGGCCACCTGCTCGTCACCGCGCAGCACGTCGTGGGCAAAGGCCGGGAAGTTGCTCAGGAACACCGCGCCGAAGAACCACATCCAGCTGATGCCCAGCAGCGAGCGGAACACCACGGTATTGCCGTGCGCCAGCTTCAGGTTGCGCCAGGTTTCGCTGAACGGGTTCCAGTTGATCTGCAGACTGGGATCGGTCGCGGGCGAAACCGGCACCTGCTGCGCCAGCGCGCGGCCCAGCAAGGCCAGGAACAGGCAAGCCGCCGCCACATAACTGCCGCCCACCAAGGGCAAGGCGATCAGCAGGCCACCGGCCACGTTGCCCAGCAAGATGGCCACAAACGTGCCCATTTCCACCATGCCGTTGCCGCCCGTGAGCTCGCGCTCGGTCAGGTGCTGCGGCAGGTAGGCGAACTTGACCGGGCCGAACAGCGTGCTCTGCAGCCCCATGAGAAAAATGCAGGCCAGCAACACCGGCACGTTCTGCTGCAAAAAGCCCCAACCCGCCAGCAGCATGATGGCGATCTCCAGGTTCTTGAGCACCCGGATCAGCGTTTCCTTGGGGTACTTGTCGGCCAGTTGCCCGGCGGTGGCCGAGAACAGCAGAAACGGCAGGATGAACAGCGCCCCGATCACCAGCCCGGCCAGCGTGGCGGGCAGCCACTGCAACTGGATCTGGTAGGTGACCAGCACGGTGAAGGCGAACTTGAACACGTTGTCGTTGCCGGCGCCCAGGAACTGCACCCAGAAAAAGGGGCCGAAACGGCGTTGGGTGAGCAGGGCAAACTGGTTGCTGTGTGCGGCAAGGGCAGCCGGACTCGGGTGGGCAGCGTGACTCATGTGGTGATGCGGTCGGTGTGACAGGTGGCCGCATTGTGGGGCCAGATCCTCTGCCCAAAGGCATCGTCATTCGATACAGTGCCACTATTAAAGCTACTCGGTATCGCCAAACGATCCCCAAAAGCCATGAGCACCACAATCGACCTCGTCTCCACCCTTAAAAAAGAACTCAAAGCCGCTCAGATGACCTATGCCGACCTGGCACAGGCATTGGGTATGGCCGAGTCCAGCGTCAAACGCATGCTGGCCAAGGGCGATATGTCACTCTCGCGGGTAGACGCCATTTGCCAGGCGCTGAAGATCGATTTCGCCGAACTCGCACGCCGCGTGGCCGATTCACAGCCCCTGCTCAAGGAAATGACGGCCGAGCAGGAGCGCGCCGTGGTAGCCGACAAAAAGCTGCTGCTGGTGGCGATCTGCGTGCTCAGCCAGTGGACGCTGGAGCAAATCACCGCCACCTACCGCCTGACCGAGGCCGAATGCGTGAAGTACATGGCACAACTCGATCGGGTTGGCATCATCGAACTGCGCCCGCTCAACCGCTACCGCCTGAAGCTGGCCAAAACCTTCCGCTGGCGACCCCACGGCCCGGTGATGAACTACTTCCGCGAGCACGCATTGCTGGACTATTTTGCGGGCGGCTTTGACGGCAGCGGTGAGGGCGTGATGCTGGTGCACGGCTCGGTCAGCCGCGCGCTGGCGCCGGTTTTTCTGGAGCGGCTGCAACGAATGGCACAGGATTTCGCCCAACAGCACCAGACCGACCAGAAGCTGGCCGACAAAGACCGGGAGGGCTACACGCTGGTACTGGCGATGCGCAGTTGGGAGTTTGAAGCGTTCGGTGCGCTCAGGAGGTAAGCCCCCGCGCCGCTTCGCGTGCCTTGCAGGTCACAGCATCGCCAGAGTGGATGCTTCTTCGGGCTGTCCGCGCCTGTGCAGGCAAGCCCAGAGCCGCAGCCCTCGCACCCAAGACTGGCATGATGTCGGGCTTGCCCGGACGCCGGGCTGTTTCATTTCTGCACCGCCATGACCGATTCAACCGACCTCAACAGCCCCGATCACACCGCCGCCGCACCCGTTGCGTCGGCTGAAGCCATGGCCGCAGCCATCCCCAGCGCGACGCCCACCGCGAGCGAAGACCGCGCGCTGCAGCGCAACGAAGGCCGCAACCGGGGACGCAATGGCGGTGGCCGCAACAGTGGGCGCGGCGACCCGCGCCAAGCGCGCGAAGCCTCTTCCCCTGCAAGGCCGCAGAACCCTGTTCTGGCCCAACTGGCCACACTCTGCCCGGTGCTGTTCAGCGAACCCCTCAAGCCTCTCAAGCGCGGCATCTACGAAGACCTCCTGGCCGCTCATCCTGGCGCACTGGAAGCAGAAACCCTCAAGACCGCTCTCGCGCAACACGCCCGCTCGTCGCGCTACCTGACGGTGATCGCCGCTGGCCAGCCACGGCACGACCTCAACGGACAGCCGGTGGAGGCCCTTACACCAGAACAGGTGCACCGTGCGCTGATCGAAGTGTTCCGCCGCCGCGGCGCCCGCAGCCCCGAAGACCTTCGGCCCAAACTGCGCCAGCGCATCCTCAAGGCCTATGAAGCCTCAGGCCTGTCGCCTGACGAATACATTCAGCGCATGCACGGGCGCGACGAAGAGGTGAACCAGCTGACACGGGATGCTCTGGCCGAAGCCAGTGCACGGGCTGCACGCGAAGATGCGCTGCTGCGGGCTTACCAAAACAGCGGGAAGTCGGTCAACGAGTTCGCCGAGATGTACGGCCTGCATGTGCTGGATGCCAACAGGTCACTGGAGCGGGCACGTGCCCGCCTTGCTGCACGCACAGCCACTGCGCCTGCGAGCGAATCCGCCTCGCCATGATCAGCGCTCGGTGGCAAAAACGGTGAGTACGCCGGTGTAGCCATAAAGCTGCTGGTGGGCAATTTCACCACCAGCAAAAAAGCCCACCAGCGGCACATCCCCAAGGGCTCTGCGGACGATTTGCAGCTCTGCGCTCGGGCTGCCGAAGTGCGGACCGCCCCTGCCGGCACAGCTGACGTAGATCGCACCGACAATCTGTCGGGCAGGACCTGCACTGGCATCCCAGTGGTGGTCTTGCAGGGCATCGCCATCGGCGGCGGCCTCGCTGGGCAGACGGCTGGCCGACGAGGTGGACTCCAGCTCTTCGCGCAACTCGGCACACATGCGAACCACGTCAGCCCTTGCGGCCTGCACATTGCGCTCACAAAATGCCAGGCGCGCACCCAGGGGAACGGCCTCGGCAATGGCCACACCACGGCGCGCAGGGTCAAGTCCGATCAGGTGGCGCACGCGTACCTGCGGTCCGAACTGCCCTCGCCGGGCAGCATCTGTGTCCCCGCGGCCAAGCGCTTGCGGCGCGCTCACACCCACCAGAATACTGCGCAAGCGGTTGATGCTGGATGGCTTTGCACCATCCAGTGATACGCCAGCGATATCCAACAACACGTCCAGGGCCGGCTCGCCGTCCAGAGACAAAACCAGATGGCCATCGACCTCTGTGACGATTCGCTCCCGATCCAGAGGCTGAGCCCCCTGTGTGATGCGAGAAGTCAGGTCCACGTCCGGGGCAAATGCGACCCCGCTCAGCCCGCCCTGGAACACACCACTGGCCGCGCCCTGGCCGCGCACATTGCCGACGCTGCTGAAAGCGAACTGGGGGCTCTCCCCCCGGCTGCTGCTCAAGCCACCAAACAAGTAACCGCTGCGCGTTCGCTCGGCAACTTCGCTGAGCAAGCCGGACAATTCGGGTATTTGCCCATCCGCATGCACCAGAGCGGTATGGGCTTCAAAGCCGTTGGCGCTTGCCGCCCGGCCATTGGGTGGCAGTGGCGAAACGCCGCTGAACACGCGGTAGCGGTCGGGGCTGAGATCACACAACATGACCGCCAAGGCTGGTTCGTCGAAGTACTCCACGTTGTTCGCGGCAATTCCGACGCCGACCGTCCCCACCCAGTCGGTGACTTCGGGCAATTCGGCGCTCATGAGCGCCAGGATCGCTTCCGCGTCGCCAGCGCAGTGGTCGGTGATGTAGAGCAAGCCCAGCGAGGGCTCGCGCGGCGCCTGGGGCAAGGCCAGCTGAGCCCGTAACTGCGCGAGCACCAGCGCAGCGGCCATGCGCCACTGGGGATGGGTCGCGTGTGCGTAGGGAAATGGCTTCATGGTGGAGAGCTGGCGTACATGGCAAGAGCACCCGACACAATCTGCTCAACGTCGCCGCGCAGCAGCCGTCTTGCTGGCGGAAGACTGTCCTTTCTTGATCGGAGCGGCCTTGCGGGCTGTGCCGCTGGCGCGCTGGGGCGGCGCAGCAACAGACGCAGGCTGCAGACTGGCTGCTGCTGCGTCGGCTGCAGCCTGCAACCCGGCGAGCGGAAACAAGGCACTGGGCAAGGCCCAGTTGCCGGGTGACAGAGGCTGTGTGGTCTGGTCTGCTTCCGACGCGACCTTTCGCGCCTTGGTGGGCCTGGGCGCTGCTGTTGACGGTTGGGTGCTGGCGGCGGAGGCGCGCCGGGTCGGGCTGGACCGGCCAGCCCGGCTTGAGCCAGCAGGTCCCGTTGGACCTTTGGACTTTGCGGAGACACGGGACTTTGCGGTGGCACGGCGAGATACTGACCCGCCCGGGCCGGTTTCTGAGACAGCCTGTGACGCGCCTGCCACATCGCGGGCGGCTGGCTGGTCAGAAGATCCGGGGCCACTGGTGGCGACCGAGCGTTGCGCTGCATCCTTCAAGGCATGGCTGGCGATCTGCTGGAATTGCTGGGCCAGCGCACTCCACCACAGCAAGGGATCGGCAGCCGGGGCCGAAGCAGTGGGTTCGGCAGACTGCCCGCCGTCCACCGCTTCTCCGGTCGGGTTCTGGACTGCTTCGCTTGGCGCCGACTCCACAGGTGGCGCGACAGGTGCAGTGCCATATGTTCGGGGCGGCACCTCCAGGCCGGCAAATGCCGATGGCTTGCTGCCCGGCGCTGCTGCCGGACTGGCATACACCGTGGGGCCGTCTGCTGGCATCTTCAAGGCTTGGGCCACCTCCCCAAAACTCACGTTCATGTTCTTGAGCGTGGTCAGGGTCATCTTCTGGACTTCCAGCGCCTGGACGCTGGCAGCCAGGGCCTTGCAGTTCTGGTCCAGCCAAAAATGGACCGCCTTGAGTTCCTGAATGCGTTTGTCCAGCTCCTCGACATCGAAGGTGGGCGCCACCCAGTGGCTCAGATTGGGTATTTGAGGCGCGCTGGAAGCTACCGCCTGGGCCACGCCGCTGGTGGCCTGACCGGCCAGGCTCTGAAGCATCTCGAAACCTGGCATGAAAGGGGAAAATCCACTGCCGGTTGCATCACTCATGGGTGTTCTCCTGGGTGGGTTTCATTTGCAGAAGGACAGAACCGCAGGACCTCGCATCGGGGTTTACCTATCCACACCGTATTGCGGTATGCGGCGTTCCCGCAAGGATGCCACACCTTCGCGCACATCGGGACCTGCAAAACCCATGAATTCGAGCGCCAGAGAGGTGTCGAAGGCTGGCCCGGCCTGGCGCAACCAGTTGTTGAGCGAATACTTGGTCCAGCGGATCGCGGTCTGGCTGCCACTGGCCAGGCGGTCGGCGACCTCGTAGGCTTTGTCCAGCAGCTCCTCTTCTTCGACCGCCAGCGACACCAGGCCGATGCGCTCGGCCTCTTCGCCACTGATGGGGTCACACAGCATCAGGTAATACTTGGCTTTGGCCAGACCACACAGCAAGGGCCAGACGATGGCCGCGTGGTCCCCGGCGGCCACGCCAAGGCGGGTGTGACCATCGACGATCTTGGCGCTTTTAGCGGCAATCGAGATATCGGCCAGCAGCCCGGCCACCAGCCCTGCACCCACGGCGGGGCCGTGCATCGCGCTGACGATGGGCTTGTCGCAGTTGATGACGTTGTAGACCAGGTCTCGAGCCTCTTTCCAGACCCGGGTGCGGACCTCGAAGTCGGTCGCCATGTCCTGCACCAGCGCCAGGTCACCACCGCCGGAGAAGCCCATACCGCTACCGCGCAGCACGGCCACGCGCACGCTGTCGTCGCGCCCGACGTCGCGCCAGATTTCAGAAAGCTCCCAATGCCCTTCGTGGCCAGCGGTGGGCAGCTTGCCATTACCGCCCGGGCCGTCTGCCTTCATGCGGATATCCAGCACGGAAGGTACACCCCCCACAGCAGGCCCCCGACGGGTGATCTCCAGAGTCTGATAGCGGCTGTAGTCGGGTGTATGCATGGCGGTTTTATCCTCGAAAAATGGCGCGACCAAAGCACCGCATTCTCCGCTGGAAAAAGGCTCACCGACCCGAGGATTTGCCCGCAAACACGGAGCAGTCAGGCGGCCCGGTTGACTTTGATCAAGCTCGCGCATCAGATGGCGGCGCAAGATCAAGCCATGGGATCTGGGGGTCGGCAAAGTGGATCGCTCGGAACCCATCAGCCAGAGGAGCCATCATGAACGCACCCATTTCCGATACCTACAGCCAACAATTGCGCGAGATGCGCACCCAGTTGCTCGCACGCCTGCGGGAGCAGCGTGGCGGCGCGGTGGGTCGCGCTGAAGCGGCGGCGCAAGCCCGCGAAACCCAGAGTGACGACTGGGCGCAAGCCGATGCCGAGAGAGACCTTGCCTTCGCGTTGGAGGAGCGGGAGTCCGCTGAGCTGGTGGCCATTGACGAGGCGCTCGGACGCATTGCCGATGGCAGCTTCGGTCTGTGCGTGGACTGCGGTGACCAGGTGGCCACCGCACGCCTGCACGCCAACCCCGTTGCCTTGCGGTGCCTGGGTTGCCAGGACAAGCTGGAACACGCCAGTGGCGCGGTCCGACCTGCGGGTTACTGATTTCCAGAATTGCGAAGGCCCGCCCCCAGCACACCCCCATGTATGGGAGGGGTGCTGGGCCAAATTCCAAGACCGCTGCAAGCACGGCAGGGGTGCTGGTGCGGGTTGCTTTGTTATCCTGCAAGAATGATCAAGCAAACCGACACCTTGCCCGCCCAAAGCCTGTTTCACCTGGCGTTTCATGTCACCGATCTTGACGGGGCGCGCCGGTTCTACGGCGGTGTTCTGGGTTGCCAGGAAGGGCGCAGCACCCACACCTGGGTTGACTTCGACTTCTTCAGCCACCAGATCTCCCTGCACCTGGGCGAGCCCTTCAAGACCAGCCTCACCGGCAAGGTCGGCGACCATCTGGTGCCCATGCCGCACTTTGGTCTGGTACTGCTGCTGCCGCAGTGGCGCGCGCTCGCTGACCGCTTGAGTGCTGCCGGCATGGCCTTTGTGTTGCCACCTCAACTGCGCTTCGAAGGCCAACCTGGCGAGCAATGGACCATGTTTTTCTGTGATCCGTTCGGCAACCCGATTGAGGTCAAGGGGTTTGCCTCACCAGAGCGGATCTACGCCAGCTGAGGCCCGCTCGCTTCTTTGAGTGCCAGGCCAACCGGTTCGCCTGCAAGCCCCCCGTCCAAGACCTCAGTCGCCCGACACCACAGCCAGTCCATCACCGCGCCATTCGGGCAACCCACCCCGAAACCAGTGCACCTTGCTGAAGCCCGCTTTCAAGGCAGCATGGCTGGCCTTGTAGCTTTTCCAGCATTCGGCTCCGTTGCAAGCAAAGATGAGGTCCCGACTGCGGTCCGAGCCCAGCTGGGTCAGGTCAAAGCGGTCGACTGCACCATCGTAGTCAGCATCTTTTTGGCTTTTTTCCTCATAGGGCACCCAGACGGCACCCGGTACTCGACCGGCTTTGAACTCCTCTTGCGTGCGGGTGTCGATGTACCGCGCGCCACGCTGCAGCAAGGCAGCCACCGCAGCAGCGTTCACCACTTGGGCACCCGGCAGGCTGCGTGGGGTGAAGTAGCCGAGCGTGGCCACGTAGTCAAAATCGCCGGGCACCAAGTCCACCGACGGCTCCGGCAAGGAGCCCGCAATCGCCGCTTTGAGCATCTGTGGGTTGAGCTTGCCGTCGTCTCGCACGGCCACACTCAAACCGGGCACCGCCCTGGACTCCATCAGCACAGTGAGTTTTTCACCAGCTGCGACCCAGCGCTCGTACACCGCCTTTTCCACGGCCACCACATCACACCGCCGCAGTTGCAGGCAGGGCAACAAGGCGTCCTGATAGCGCGTCTGGAACACCGGGCCGAAATGGCGCTTGACCGTGGTGTTGAGCGCATTGAGTTCACCCCGGATCAGATAGGTGACCACACTGTCTTGTGAAGGCAAGCCCAGGCGCTTGCCCTGAGCCCCGGATAGCGAACTCAGGCCACTGGCCGTTGGTGCCACCAGAACCGCCTGGACCGAGCGTTCGGAGCCCATGACGGGCGTGTACCCGTAGCGCAATGCGCTGCCGATCACATGGGCAGGAGCCAGATAGACCTCGTGCAGGCGGGAGCGGGTGGTCTGCAAATCCCGGGTGGCATCGGACGAGAACACAAACCCGGGGTCGGGCCAGCCGGCTTTGCGCAGTGCAGGCTCCAAAGCCGACTTCCATTGGTTGTAAACGCCGATGCGGGGCTGGTCACTCTGATCGCCCGGATTGATCAGTACACGGCTGGTTTGGGCCTGCACCGATACAGCGAGCAACGCTCCGGCCGCGACGCACCCAAGCCGCCCCAACAAGGGCCAAATAGAGACAAGCGCCATAACTTCCCAACGGTTGATCGTTCTTGAGTTGGATGGTAGCAACGTTGCAGCCTGCCCAAAAGGCAAGGCCCTCTGCTTACCTGTGGCGCCCAGCGATCAAGACTTTGAAACGATGTCCGGCCGGTACTTTTGTGTTCGGTTTCGGCCAACATGGGGCACGACCGTGCGCCGAGTTAGCTCAGATGACTGTCGCAAAGCCACAACGCAGACCCCGGAACTGCAGCGCCAGGCCGCAAACACCCGGGCTTGCCCAGACCTCAAAGCGGTGCGATTTTCTGGTCGATTGCACCAAACAGGCTCTGACCGTCCAGCCCCATCATTTCAATCCGAATGGTGTCGCCGAACTTCATGAAGGCCGTGCTGGGTTGGCCATCCAGAATGGTTTCAATGCAGCGCTTCTCCGCGATGCAGCTGTAACCCTTGGGCCAGGTCTTCTTGCCATCCACTTCCACACCCTGATTGCTCACAGTCCCGCTGCCCACAATGGAGCCTGCACGCACCCGGCGCGTCTTCCCGATGTGGGCGATCAGTTGCCCGAAGTGAAAAGTCATCTCGGGGCCCGCATCGCACTGGCCCACTTTGCGACCGTTCCAGGTGGATTGCAGCGTCAGATGCACCCGGCCGGCTTGCCAGGCATTGCCCAGCTCATCCGGCGTGATGGCCACAGGGCTGAAGGCTGTGGCCGGTTTGCTCTGAAGAAAGCCGAAACCCTTGGCGAGCTCGGCCGGGATCAGGTTGCGCAGCGAGACATCGTTGACCAGCATGAACAGGCGTATGCCATCCAGGGCCTGCTCTGGTGTGCAAGCCATGGGCACGTCGCCAGTCACCACCGCGATCTCGGCTTCAAAGTCAATGCCGAAGTCCTCGCTGGGCACCACCACATCGTCGTAGGGGCCAATGAAGTCGTCGCTGCCACCCTGGTACATCAGCGGATCGGTATAGAAGGAGGCCGGCACTTCACTGTTGCGCGCTGCCCGAACCAGCTCCACATGATTGAGGTACGCAGATCCATCGGCCCACTGAAAAGCCCGTGGCAGCGGCGCCATGCATTGCGCCGGGTCAAATGGGAAGGCGTGCCGGGCTTTGCCCTGGTTCAGGGTCAGAGAAAGGTCGTTGAGCTGCGGGGCGATGAAGTTCCAATCATCCAAGGTCTGCTGCAAGGTATGGGCGATGCCGGTCGCATAATGGGCGGTGGAGAGGTCTCGCGAGACCACCACCAGTTGTCCATCGCGCGATCCGTCCTTGTATGTGGCGAGCTTCATGCCTGTCTCCAGCTGGGTTGATGCCCTCAAGGGGCTGTTTCACGGGCAGCTTCACCTGTGGAGTGACGGCCCGATCAAATGTTCAAAACGACCACAGAATTACGGATAGTGAAATTCATTACCCTATACGTAAAATGTGATTTTAGATCAAAGTCGCTGCACTTGCGCAATGTCTTCAAAGCCTGAGACGCACGCGCAGCCCACTCCTGACACAACAACCGGTGCAAAATCCGCCCGCAGCCTTTCCGCCATGACCGCCGAGACCCCTCCTCCCGAACGCACCTCCGAACGGCCCTCGCCGCAGGATATCGGCGTCGAGGGCGTTGACGCACGCGCGGGCATCCAGTCGGTGGAGGTCGGCTTCGAACTGCTCAAGGCTTTGTCGGAAGCTCAAGGCGCTTTGATGCTGCGCGATCTGGCTGCCGCTGCCAGCATGAGCGCCGCCAAGGCACACCGCTATCTGGTGAGCTTTCAGCGCATGGGACTGGTGGTGCAGGACCCGCTGAGCACCCGGTACGACCTCGGGCCAGCCGCGTTGCGTCTGGGCCTGGCCAGCCTGTCGAGGCTGGATGCGGTCAAGCTCGCCAGGGAGCGGATCACCGCCCTGCTCAGCGATACCGGCCACACGCTGGCAATCGCCGTCTGGGGCAACCAGGGGCCGACGATGGTGCACTGGGCCGAGGCACCCCAAACGGTGCCGGTCACACTGCGTCTGGGCGACGTGATGCCCCTGCTGACCTCGGCCACTGGCCGCTGCTTTGCCGCCTTCATGGGCGCAGAGGGTCCGGACGCACAACGCCTGGGCCCCATGATCAAAGATGAACTGGGTCGGCTCAAGCGCCTGCCCAACAATGGCTTGGCGCATCAGGACGTGCCACAGACCTGGGCCGCCGTGGAGGACATGCTGGCCGAGACACGCTCGCAGGGACTGGCCCGCGTGGTGCACAGCCTGCTGCCGGGTGTGGCCGGCTTCTGTGCGCCGGTATTCGACGCCCAGGCGCGACTGGCGCTGGGCCTGGTGGTGTTGGGCTCGGTCAGCACGCTGGACACCGCATGGCGGGGCGCCCCTGCGCTGGCCTTGCTGCAGTGCGCCCGCCAGTTGAGCGCCGACCTGGGATATCGCGTCAGTGATTGATTCAGCAGCCACAGCGCCCCTGGCACAAAACAAGCCGCGCTGGCGCGCCTTGTGGGCGCTGGCGTTGCTGGTGCTGCTGGTTCATCTTTGGCTGCTGACCGGCACCCTGCCGGGCTGGCCCGGTAGTGGCACAGCAAGCGCCCCGGATGAGCGCCTCGGCTTTGAATCCTCCAGCACACCGGAGGCAACCGCCAGCACCGGGCTGGTTGCGGATGAGCCGCCTGCACCGGTCATGCGCAGCACCGTGCGCTGGATCGTGCTGCGCCCGCCACCGCCACCGCCACCAGCGCCCGAACCTGTGCGTCAGGCTCCGGCCCCAAAGCCAGCCGATACCGACGTGGAGCCGGAACCCGAACCAGAACCAGAACCAGAACCAGAACCAGAACCAGAACCCGAACCCGAACCAGAACCGGAGATTCTGGAAGCCACTTCAGAAACTGCCCCCTGGCCGCAAGATCCGTGGACAAGCAGCACGGAGCTGGCGGATCCGATGGCATCAGAGCCTCAAGATCTGAACTTGCCCAGCGATGAGTTGGCGAGCCTGGCCACAGAACGCGACGCCCAAGACATGCTCCTTGCAAGGCCTGATGCCGGGGCGAGCGGTGCACAAACCCAAGCAACTGGTGACACCGTTTCGGACGCTGCGCCGGCGAGCGGTGGGGCCCGCAGTGCAGCACCCGACCTGGGGGGTACCGCCTCGGTTGCCCAGGTTCAGCTCGGGCCTCACGTACCGCCGAGCGCCGAGTTGCTCTACAGCGTAAATGGCAGCGTCAAGGGCCTGCAGTACAGTGCCAGCGCCAGCCTCAGCTGGCGTCACGATGGTCAGCGCTACGAGGCGAAATCAGAAATCCGGGCCTTTTTGTTGGGCAGCCGCACACAAACCAGTGTGGGTCGCATTGGTGCGGGCGGTATCGAGCCCGAGCGCTTTGGCGACCGGCGCCGTCAAGAACGTGCGGCCCACTTTGACCGGGAGCAGCAGCGCATTCGCTACAGCAGCAACGCCGCCGACGCACCTTTGCTGCCTGGCGCGCAGGATCAGCTCACTGCCAGCCTTCAGCTGGCCACCTTGTTGCGCGCCGTTCCAGCTGCCCGCGAGGCAGGACATGTGCTGCGCTTACCCGTCACCAACACCAGCTATGCGGAAGTCTGGCGCTTTGAGGTCGGCGAGCTGACATCACTGGATTTGCCCGCAGGTACCGTCATGGCCCACAAAATCACGCGTGGCCCGCGCCGGGAATTCGACAAAACCATCGACATCTGGCTGGCTCCAGCGCATGCGTTTCTGCCGGTGCGCATGCGCATCACCGAGCACAACGGCGACGTGGTAGACCAGCAACTCACGCAATGGCCCGACGCTCTGCCCGAGCCAAACCAGCCCTGAGCCGCTTCCAACAGGCTGCACAGCACAACCCAAGCCATTTCAAAGCCCGGAAATGTGCCCAAAAACACACGCATCTTGAATGTTTAGGCCAAGGCCCCATCTTCTTGAAGAAAGGACTGCAGACAACGCCTGTTTTGCCGATATAAGAAACATTGAAACCAACGATTTCATTTTCTCAAGGATTTACTGCCATGCACATGCTCTACGACTCAGACGCCTTTGCTGTGGTCCACATCCTCGCCAATGCCCCGGAAGAAGGTGTGGAACAGGTGCCCAGCGGACCACAGATTCCGCGCCATGGCTTCGAAATTGTGGACAAGCGCTCGGGCAAAGAGGTGTACCTTGATGGCTCCTGGGCCGAGATGTTCCAGATCCAGATCACCGCCTGGCAAAAGGACATGCCTTCACAGGAAGAGGTGGAGGACACCCTGGAAGGTTACGCTTCGCTGGCACAGATGCCGGTGGTGATGCACTGAGCACCATCACGGCAAAGGCGCACTGCGGCTGCTTCTGCGGCAGTGGCGCAGCCCCCCGTAGCGGCAGGCCTGCAACAACCTTGACCACCCGCTTCTCTTGGCCCGGCATCTGCCGGGCTTTGTCATTTCTGGGTGCTTGGCGCCGACCGGGTACACCACCAGCGAAACACCGGCTCGGCCAATACCAACACCGCCACCAGCCGGGATACCTGGAAAGCGGTGACCACAGGCACCCCCAGCTGCAACACCTTGGCGGTGATGGCCATCTCGGCGATACCCCCTGGTGTGGTGCCCAAACCCAGCGTGACCGGATGCAGGCCGGTCAGCTGGGACAAGCCGGCCGCAAAAGCAGCGCTGAAAACCATCATGACGACGCTGGCCAGCGCGACCGATCCGAGCCAACGGGGCGCGGTATGCACAAAGGCCGGGGTGAAGCGCACGCCCAGACTCACGCCAATGACAAGCTGGGCGGCTTCGGTCAGCCCCGCCGGAAGGGCCGAAAAACTCCACCCTGAAAGGGTCAGGCCCATTGCGACCACCAAGGCTCCCATGAACCAAGGATTTGCGCGCCCCAGCCGACGCATCAACAGCACCCCTAAAAGCGTCAAAAAGGCCAGCCCCAACCATCCGGTCACAGGAATGTCCTGCGCGGCAGGACCGGCCAGCTCCAGACCGCTCACACCCCAGGCCTGCAAGACAAATGGAATGATCAGGGTCACCAGCAACACCCGCAGGCTGTGCGCGGCGGCAACAAGATCGGTGCGGGCTCCGTACCGCTCGGAAATCAGTGTCATTTCTGAGGCGCCGCCGATCGCGCTGGCGAAGTAGGTGGTGGCTCGCCATTGGGCCGGTGAGATCGGCGGGCCTGAGCCGTCGCACAGCGGACGGTGCACCCTGTCCAGCCAAAGCCCAAACAGCCAGCCCAACACCAGCGCCCAGATCACGCCCAGCGCAATGGCCCACCACAAGCTGGCCACCAGAGCACCCACCATGGGTGTGAAGTACAAGCCCAGGGCAGCGCCGATCACCCACTGGCCGGCATTGCGCAGCGGCGTCCAGCTGGCAGTCGGCCCACCGAGCACCGACAGCAGGGAGATCGACACCAGCGGGCCGATCATCCAGGGGATCGGGGTTTCCCACCAGACGCACAGTCGCGCTGCCACCCAGGCCAGCACCAGCGTCAGCAGCACCCGCATGGGCCTGGGCCATGGTCTCAGCGCATACACATTCAATCGGACATCCCGAACAAAACAAGCCTTTGCAGGCCAAGGCGCTTAGTATGTCTGCATGAACAGTCGATCTGCTGTCTTCGGTCTGACCTTGTTGGCCTTTCTCGGCTCTCTGGCTGCCTGCGTAGCCACTACGCCCTTGCCTACATTCCGGGCTGGCCCGCACACCGTGCTGACCCAGGCTTCTGCCGAAGAGGTCGCTTTGACACTGCTGGCGCAAGGCCCTGCGCCGCGCTTGTGGCTGCTGGGCGAGCAGCACGATGCGCCCGAACACCAGGCCTTGCAGGCAGCGCTGGTGAGCCGCCTGGCTGCTCAAGGGCAACTGGCTGCGGTGGTGATAGAGATGGCCGATGCCGGCACACACACCCGCTCTTTGGCACCTGAAGCCAGCGAGGCTCAGGCGCAAGCGGCCCTGAATTGGGGAGGTACGGGTTGGCCCTGGTCCGCTTATGGCCCAGTGGTCATGGCTGCTGTGAAGGCAGGCGTGCCTGTGCTGGGCGCAAACCTGCCCCGTTCGGCCATGCGCTCTGCCATGAACGACACAGGGCTGGACACACTGCTGCCGCCCGCCGCTCTGGACCAACAACGCCGCGCCATCCGTGAGGGCCATTGCAACCTGCTGCCCGAATCCCAAATCGCGCCCATGACCCGCATCCAGATTGCCCGCGACCAGCGCATGGCCCAAACCGCAGCGGAAATTGCCCAAAACTCAAACCAAGGCCAGACCGTGCTGCTGCTGGCGGGCAACAACCATGTGGATCACGCGCTGGGTATCCCGCGCTTCCTGCCCGATTCGTTGGAGCGCAAGGTGGTCATGGCCATTTCACGCAATGCGGCCGACCCCCCAACCGCAAAACGGGCCTCGGCGGCAGACCCGCATGCGGACGTGATCTGGCAAAGCCCTCCGCGTGCGCCGCGCGACTACTGCGCCGACATGAAGCGCCAAATGGGGCGCTGAACAGTTCACCGCCAGCGCCCAGACAAAGCCTTCACTCCAGCGAAGCAAAAATCCACAGCAACACCAGAGCGAGCAAGACCGCCAAAGTGATCTTGACCCAGCTCTTGGGGTACTCGCCAGCCACCTGGCCGGTCACTCCGTTGATCACCAGTTGGAAGTCCCGTGCGCCATAACGATACCCAATGAGCCAGACGGGCAAAAGGACGTGCTTGAAAGTCTGTCGGTCAAAGTGCGCATTGACCCGCAGGTTCCGGTGGGTGTCGGCCCGGATATCTTGGGCGCAGAGCTGCCGCACGCCACCGATCATGCGCTCGCGCCCGCGCTGGGCTGCGGCCACCAGGTCCAGCTGGTAGCGCTCGACCGTCCAGCCGCTGAGGTAGCCCGCGTCGTAGGGTTTGAGCCGGTCGGACGTGGTGGGGAAGGGCTCAATCGCCTGCACCAGATGCGGATGCACGCCCCGAGAGGCACAAACCAGGGTGTCGTCAAAAAAATGCCGCACATGGCCGCTCACCGGGAACCAGCGCACCTCCCGCTCCCCTTTCTGATTCTGGTAATACTGGCCACCCTCCGCTTGATAGTCAGCACTCACATCCGCGTCAAAGGTCCAGAATGGAAGGTATACGCCATGCAGGGTATCGGTCAACGCCTTGCTCTTGAGGTTGTTGGGTGCCCAAAAGCGCGAGCCGTACCATTTGCGCGCCGTGTCACGGGCGCTGGGGGCATCCACAGCGAAGGGCAAAAGACTCTCCGGGCGGATGATCTCGCCCGTTTCTTCAAACGGCAGCAAAGCGCTGGAACCACAGAAGTCGCACGCCTTTGCCTGCTGTGCGCCTGTGAACACGCTGATGGCCTGGCAGTGCTGGCACTTGACGGCGCGCCGATCCCCTTGCCACCCCCGTGCACTCTGCGGAATGGCCTGCAGCGCCGCCACCAGGTCGTGTTCCACGATCTCGCCGCTGTCCTGAACCTCGTAGGGCGACTCGGTGCCGCAATAGGCACAGATCAGCGCTTTTTTGGCCGGATGCCAATGCGCCTCGCCACCGCAGGCTGGGCAGGCCAGCTTTTGTTGGGCGGAGACTTCGCTCAGTTGCATGGCCTGGCCTGCCTCAGCCTTTCAAAAAGTCATCGAGCGCGGCCTGGGGAACCCGCCACTGGCTACCGATCTTGCGGCCCTTGAGGTTGCCCGCTTCCAGCTCCTGCAGTACATCGGCCGGGCTCACGCCCAAGGCCTCGGCCACTTGCTCAGGTGTCATCAGCGCAATGGGCGCCGCCGCCGGTACCGCAGAGGCCGCAGCGGCACCGGGTACAAAGCCCGGTTGCGACGGCGCCTGCGCCGCCCCGCCCATGCCCTGTAGCATCGACTGACCCATGGCCAGCCCCGCAGCCAGCTCGGCGCCGATACCGGCAGCCCCGGCTCTGCCCTCGGCCAAGGCCGTGCCCATGTTGTATTTGACGAAGTCGTTGAGGTTGCCGATGGCGGTCATGGCGCCGCGCTTGTCGATCGCCTGCTCCAACTCGGGCGGCACCGAAACGTTTTCCACCACAAACGCCGTCATTTCCAGACCGTACTTGCTGCGCATGGCGGCGTTCAGCGGCTCCAGCAAGGCGGTGCCCAGCTCGCCATAGCGGGTGGCCACGTCCAGCGCCGGCACCTTGGCGGTGGCCAGGGTTTCGCTGAACACGCTGACGATGCGCGAGCGCATGACATCGGCGAACTCGTCCAGGCGGAACTGGTGGTCGGTACCTGCCACCTCCTTGAGAAACAGCGCCGGGTCCACGATCTTGAAGTCGTAGGTGCCAAAGGCGCGCATGCGCACCACACCAAAGTCGGCGTCGCGCATCATCACCGGGTTGGCCGTGCCCCATTTGTTGCCGGCAAAGACACGGGTGGTGACGTAATAGACATCGGCCTTGAAAGGCGTCTGGAACTTGTACTTCCAGCCCAGCAGGTCGCTGAGGATGGGGATGTTTTCGGTCTTGAGGGTGTGGCGCCCTGGGCCCAGGGTGTCGGCAAACTGGCCCACGTACACAAACTGCGCCACCTGGCTCTCGCGCACGATGAGCTGGGCCTCGTTCTTGATCTGCTTGTCATCGTCCGGGAAGCGGAACGACAGCGTGTCGCGCGAGTCGTCCACCCATTCGATGACGTCGATGAACTGGCGGTTGAGGAAATCCATGATGGCCATGCGCGACTCCTGTCAGCGGGGTTGAAGAGGACTTGCCGGTGGAACCGGCTTCAGGCGTGATGCTGAATGGCGTCAGCCAGCACGTTGACCATGGTATCGATGTGTTCGCGCTCCACAATGTAGGGCGGCGCGAACACCAGGTTCTCGCCCGCGTTGCGCACCAGCACACCGCGGTGATAGCAGTCCAGGAAGATGTCATAGGCGCGCTTACCGGGCATGCCGGGCACAGGTGCCAGCTCCACCGCCATGGCCAGCCCCAGGCTGCGGACGCTGATGACATTGGGCAGGCCCTTGAGGGTGCTGTGCGCAGCATCACCCAGCAGCTTGCCCATTTCGCCGGCGCGCGCGAACAGTTTCTCCTGCTGGAACAGCTCCAGCGTGGCAATCGCCGCCGCGCAGGCCACCGGGTGGCCGGAGTAGGTGTAGCCGTGGAAGAACTCGATGGCGTGGTCGGGTGCGCTGCCGTGGGCGCCCATCATCGTGTTGTAGATGCGGTCCGAGCAGATCACGCCGCCCAGGGGAATGACGCCGTTCGTCACACACTTGGCGAAGTTGATCATGTCGGGCACCACACCGTAGAAGTCGGCGCCAAAAGGCGTTCCCAGGCGGCCAAAGCCGGTGATGACCTCGTCAAAGATCAGCAGGATGCCGTGTTTGTCGCAAATCTCGCGCAGCCGCTTGAGGTAGCCCTGCGGCGGGATGTACCAGCCCGCGCTGCCGGCCACCGGCTCGACGATCACGGCCGCCACGTTGCTCGCATCGTGCAGCGGCAGGATGCGGCTCTCCAGCTCCAGCAGCAGGTCTTCGTTCCACACCGGTTCTTCGTTGTGGATGTAGGCATGGTTGACGGGGTCGTGGATGAAGCGCAGGTGATCCACGCGCGGCAGCAGCGCGGCGCCGTAGACCTTACGGTTGGCCGGAATGCCGCCCACGCTCATGCCGCCGAAGTTGACGCCGTGGTAGCCGCGCTCGCGGCCAATGAACAGGTTGCGGTGGCCCTCGCCGCGCGCGCGGTGGTAGGCCAGCGCCACCTTCAAAGATGTGTCGGCCGCCTCGGAACCCGAGTTGCAGAACAGCACCTTGTTCAGGTCACCGGGCGCCAGGGCAGCGATCATTTCGGCGGCGCGGAAGGCCTTGTCATTGCTCACGCTGAAAGCGGTGGCGTAGTCCAGGGTGTCGAGCTGTTTCTTGATGGCTTCGTTGATGGGCTTGCGGTTGTGGCCGGCGCCCACGCACCACAGGCTGGAGATGCCGTCGATTACCCGCTTGCCGTCGTGCGTGGTGAAGTGCATGCCGTCGGCGGCCACAAAAACGCGCGGGTCTTTCTGGAAACTGCGGTTGGGTGTGAAGGGCAACCACTGGTTGTCCATGCGGAAATCGGTGTAGGCCATGGGAGTCTCCTGGGGGCGCCAAAGCGGCTTTTGGGCGAGTCAAGTGGTTGGATTCTGGCACCAGAACGAAAAGCTCCGAGGGTCCACTGCGCCGAAGCGGCTGAGGCCCACCGCCACCGCCCTGCGACAATCGACGCAACCATGCACCACACCTACGTCCTCACCCTGTCCTGCCAAGACCGCCCGGGCATCGTACACGCCGTCTCGGGCTTTTTGCTGGAGCGCGGCGGCAACATCGAAGAAGCCGCGCAGTACAACGACCACAGCACCGGCCTGTTCTTCATGCGAGTGCAGTTCACCTGCAGCCAGCTCACGCAGGACGATTTGCGCACGCACCTGAAACTGTTCGCAGAGCCCTTCGGCATGCAATGCCAGCTGCACCCGCTGGCCGAGCCGATGAAAACCGTGATCTTTGTCAGCAAGGAAGGCCACTGCCTGAACGACCTGCTGTTCCGCTGGAAAAGCGGTCTGCTGCGGCTGGACATCCGCGCCATCGTCAGCAACCACCGCGACTTCTACCAACTGGCCGCCAGCTACAACGTGCCCTTTCACCACATCCCGCTGACGGCGGCCACCAAGGCGCAGGCCGAGGCGAAACAGCTGGAGGTGATCCGCAGCGAAGGCGCCGAACTGGTGGTGCTGGCGCGCTACATGCAGATCCTGAGCGACAACCTCTGCCGTGAACTCTCGGGCCAGGCGATCAACATCCACCACAGCTTCCTGCCCAGCTTCAAGGGCGCCAAGCCGTATTACCAGGCGCACGACCGCGGCGTGAAGCTGATCGGCGCCACCGCGCACTACGTGACGGCCGATCTGGACGAAGGCCCGATCATTGAACAAGACGTGGCCCGCGTGGACCACACCGACGGCGTGGAAGACCTCACCGCGCTGGGCCGCGACACCGAAAGCCAGGTGCTGGCGCGCGCGGTGAAATGGCACAGCGAGCACCGCGTGCTGCTGAATGGCCACAAGACGGTGGTTTTCAAGTGACTTCTACCCGTTGAACATGCACGCTTTCTGACAATCACTTCCATCGTCAAACTGGATCATCCTGCTCATGACGGCTCAAGCCGCTGCGGATTGACCCGCGAGGATGACGTATTGGTGCCAACCTCGGTCGCCGCGGGCGTCCTCGGCGGCGCCGGAACCCGCCTCGCTTACAGTGAACGCTTCAACCAAGGCGTGGAGATTGTGGGCAACGTCATGCAAAAACTCGGCGAAATTGTGGGTCTGGGGGCGTCCAAGGCCAAGCTCGTGGCCGGGCAGACGCCGGATGCGGCCATGGGGCTCAAACTGGAGCTGGGGGCCAGCCGACCGGGTGGCCAAGGCCTGAATTTGCTCGATGAGACCTTGCCCACCTTCCGCGGGGGCGAAACCGTCACGCTGGGCGGCAAGGTGCTGTTCAAGGTGCCATCGGCCGAAACCTTCCTGCGTCAGGAAGCCTTGGACTGGTACATCAAGGCATACAACCAGATGGTCAAACAGATCGACATCACGCTGCCACTGACCAAGCAACTGGAGTTGCTAGACAAGGCGGGCCAGTCGGTGCGCAAGGCAGCAGAGGCGGCGCTGATTGACCGCAATGCCGTGGCCGAGTTTGCCGAACGGGTGTTCAAGCACAGCCTCAAAGACGTCACGGAAAAGCTGCGCGGACAGGGGCTGTCGGGTGAAGTCTTGCAGAAAAAGGCAGTAGACGAACTGCGCCTGCCCGCCATCGGTTGTTTTGTGGCGGGCACCTTGGTGCACACCAAAGATGGCTTGAAACCCATCGAGCAGATCAAGGTCGGCGACTGGGTGCTTTCGCGCCCGGAAAACCCCGAGCAGGGCACCGAGACCGGCTACAAGCGGGTGACCAAGACCTTCCGGTTTGAGGATAAGGAGGTGGTGCGGTTTTGGTGGACGCCAAAACCCGGAAGCGGATATGAAGCGACTGACTCCGTCTATGTCACCCCTAACCACCCGGTTTGGCTTAATCCCCACGGTTGGGTTGCCATGGGACGACTTCATTTGCCTGGAAAACTAAAGCCGGGAACGATTCATCGGGGTGACGATGAATGGCTGAACAGGGAATTGGTCTTGGTCGACGGTAATTCAGCCGCCATGTTGGATGTGACTGATTTGTATCGAACAGATCGGCCAGAAATTGCTTTCACTGAAGAGGAAGATGGCTGGGTTGGCCATCTGCTTGCTTTTTCTTCGGCGCCCCCGATTGTTGTCCAAGAGGATCTAGAGTACGACTATGAGAGTTGGGGCAATGCCGTCAACGAAACCCGCGAGCGCTACACCACCACGGTGTACAACTTTGAAGTCGAAGACTGGCATACGTACTTTGTCGGCAGAACGGGGCTTTGGGTGCACAACACCAATTGCCTTGAGGCTACGTTGGAGGTCGCGCCAGGCAAGGGAAATGTGGACGAACTGATCAAAGGCGCCTTGCAGTTTGGCAACGAGAGCCAGTTCAAGAATTTGACCAAGGCCGAGTTGAACCACTTCTTGGGCCAACCGGGTAACAGCCATGTCGAGGGCTTCGCCATCATCCGCATGGACGGTGGAGGCAAATACTTGGATTACGAGCTGGCTCAGGTGGGCTTGCCCAATGGCCTGAAGTTTGAAGACGATGGATTGGGTCGGTTGATTGATAAAAGCACGAAGCTGCGCTATGAATACGCCGTGCTGATCAACCCTGCTACCTGGTCGGGGTACAAGAACATTCTCAGCAGCAAGTTGAGTTCTCGCTTGGAGAAGGGCCTCTACATCAAGCTGGAGAACAGCTATATCACCCAAAACGGCACACGGGTGTTTGTGGACCGCAAGTTCGACAGTACGTCGATGTCAACCCCCGATTTGAAATACAAACCCTTGGACCACTTGTTCAGACTCGCGCTCGCAGCCGAATCCAATCCGGGTATGCGTTTCGCATTGGAGTTGTCGAATCCAGCAAAAAGTGCCCCCACGGCCTTTGCGCAGTTAATTGAGGATATTCTTAGCAACGGGATTTCTGGGCCATTGGTGGACACACAGGGAGTTGTGAAGTACACCGCCGCCGACACCCAATTCGTCTTAGAAAAAATCCGTACACAATTGCTCAAAGTCGACAGCCAAGGCAATCCATTGAAAGATGCCAACGGCAAAGAACTGGGCTGGGTATTGGACTTGGTGTTTGAAGACACCATCAAGCCGACTTTCCCTTTCCCCCAAAACGTACTCACCGAAGGCCCCGGCCTCACAGTCTCCGAACTCGACCCCGCCCACATCTACCTGCAACTCGGCCAGGCCCGCCAGTACTGGCTGGACCAGGGCGCATCCCTCTCGCGCCTGAACCAGGCCCGCTTCGCCG
>DAIOEI010000002.1:0-24374 GCA_036746335.1 Hydrogenophaga sp.
TCTTCCCCGGCTGCCGCATCATCGACATCCACGAATACCTGCTGGAAAAAGGCATTACGTTGCCCGCAGGGCAGGGCGGTTACCTGTACCACGACCCCTGCCACAGCCCCATGAAGCTGCAAGAGCCCATGAAAACCGTGAAGGCGCTGGTGGGCAACAACGTGTTGGAGAGCAAGCGCTGCTGCGGCGAGTCCGGCACCCTGGGCGTGACCCGGCCCGACATTGCCACGCAAATCCGCTTTCGCAAGGAAGAAGAGATTCAAAAAGGCGAGGCCGCTTTGCGCGCAGCGGGCACGGTGGGCGAAACCGCCAACATCAAGGTGTTGACCTCGTGCCCGAGCTGTTTGCAGGGACTCTCGCGCTACGGCGACGACCTGAACAACGGCTTGCTGGAGGCCGACTACATCGTGGTCGAAATGGCCAACCAAATTTTGGGCAAAGACTGGTTGCCCGAGTACGTTGCCAAGGCCAACCAAGGCGGCATCGAGCGCGTGTTGGTGTGACCCCCCTGCGCCGCTTCGCGTCTTCCCCCCTAAAAGGGGGGACCACACCCGTGGCCCGGCCAAGCCGGTTCCACGGTGTGAGCCCTCTGGCGCTTATCCTCAACCCATGAACCAGGAGCAACCCCATGGCCGGACTTGAAAAAAACACCCCCACACCGCAAGACATCACGGTTCACAGCCAGTCGCGGGTGCTGGAAATTGCGTTTTCTGACGGTGCGCAGTTCCGCATTCCCTTCGAGCTGATGCGCGTGTGCTCGCCCTCTGCCGAGGTGCAGGGCCACGGCCCGGGCCAAGAGGTGTTGCAGACCGGCAAGCGCGAGGTGGGCATCGTGGCGCTGGAGCCGGTGGGCAACTACGCGGTGCAACCCACGTTCTCCGACGGCCACAGCACGGGCATTTTTTCGTGGGACTACCTGTACTTTTTGGGCGCCCAACAAACCGAACTGTGGGCCGATTACAACGCCCGCCTGCAAGCGGCGGGCATGGACCGCGACGCGCCCATGGTGCCCAAAGCCGGCAGCGCGTGCGCCAGCCATTGATTGACCATTGAGCGCCGCTCAAAACCGCTTTTTTTCCGCTTAGGATGCTGGCCATGGCCTCTACACACTTTGGTTTCAAGACTGTGGACGAACGCGAAAAAGCGCAGCATGTGCGCAGCGTGTTCGACTCCGTGGCCCCCAGCTACGACGTGATGAACGACCTCATGTCGGCGGGGCTGCACCGCCTCTGGAAGCGCTACACCATCACCGTGGCCAACCCGCAACCCGGCGATCAGGTGCTGGACATTGCGGGCGGCACGGGCGATTTGTCGCTGGCCTTTGCCCGGCACGTGGGGCCAACCGGGCGCGTGGTTCACACCGACATCAACGAAGCCATGCTGCGCGAAGGCCGCAACCGCTTGCTCGATCTGGGCTTGGCCCTGCCCACGCTGGTGTGCGACGCCGAGCAGTTGCCGTTTGATAGCAACCGCTTCGATCTGGTGTCGGTGGCGTTTGGTTTGCGCAACATGACGCACAAAGACCGCGCCCTGGCCGAGATGCAGCGGGTGCTGAAGCCCGGTGGCAAATTGCTGGTGTTGGAGTTTTCCCGGGTGGCCAAGCCGCTTGAAAAAGCTTATGACTGGTATTCGTTCAACGTCCTGCCCAAGCTGGGCAAGCTGGTGGCCAACGACGAGGACAGCTACCGCTACCTCGCCGAATCCATTCGTATGCATCCCGGGCAAGAAGAACTTCGGCAACTGATGAAAACCGCCGGGTTTGGCCATGTGGATGTGCACAACCTGTCGGCGGGTGTGGTGGCCTTGCATTTGGGGATCAAGTGCTGATCTGAGGGTGCCGGGTGGTTTTTGGTTTGGGGAGACACACAGGATGAACTACAAGTTATGGTCGGTGGCGCTGGTCTGTGCCATGGTTTTGGTTTCGCAAGACGCGTTAGCCAAGCGCTTGGGCGGCGGTCTGTCGTTCGGCAAGCAGTCGAGCAACGTGACGCAGCGCATGGGTACCCCTCCTGTGCAGCAGGCTGCGCCCCAGGCGGCCACGCCAAACGCTGTGGCTCCGCCCTCCGTGGCCAGCGCTGCGGCTGCGCCCAAGCGCGCTTGGAGCGGCATGCTGGGGGGGCTGGCTGCAGGCCTGGGGCTTGCATGGCTCGCATCGTCGCTGGGTTTTGGTGAGGGTTTTGCCCAGTTCCTCATGTGGGCTTTGCTCGCTGCGGTGGCGGTGGTTGTCGTGGGCATGGTTTTGCGCCGTCGATCCAGCACAGCACCTTCTGCCACGTTTGCCTACCAAGCGGCGGCTGGTGGTCCTTCTGGATCCGATTCAGTCGGCTCAGTCAGTTCAGGGGGTTACAGCCCGCAGAACGTCGGCAACGACGCATCAGCCCGGCCTTGGGAGCGCAACACGGGGTCATTCGACGCGGCACAGCTTCAGGCGGCAGGCGGTTCGCGCACCGGTGCCACCTTGTCTGGGGTTCCGGGTTGGAGCATTCCAGCCGAATTCGATGCAGAGGGCTTTTTGAAAGCCTCCAAGGCCAACTTTCTCAGCCTGCAAGACGCCTGGGACCGCTCCGATATTCCCAGCCTTCGCGCCATGATGACCGATGGCATGCTGGAACAGATTCAAAGTCAATTGTTGGAGCGCGAGCGTTCGGCCAGCGGGGCGGTCAACAAAACCGAGGTGGTGATGTTGGATGCTCGCTTGCTGGGCATTGAGGAAATGGATGCCAGCTATATGGCCAGCGTTGAGTTCTCGGGCTTGATCCGTGAAGACGTCTCGGCTGGCCCCAGTCCCTTCCGCGAAGTCTGGAACATCACCCGTTCCAAGAATGGCTCCAGCGGCTGGCTGGTGGCTGGTGTGCAGGCGCTGCAGTGAAAAATCTCCTCGCATAGGCAGGGCTGAGTGGGGCGTTAGATCAATGGACGAACCGCAAAAGCTCCCCTCAGCGCCAAAGTTCCGCCTTGTCCCAGTGGTGCTCGGGTTTCGGGCTCAAATGGTGTTGTTGGTGGGCTCATTGCTCGTCTTGATGCTGGGCATCCAGGGCCTTTACCTGAACCAGCGGTATGCGGCGCTGATGGAAGACCAGATTGGGCAGCGCGCGCTCAACGTGGCTCGGACCTTGGCCGCCAACGGCTTGCTGATTGAGGCCTTTGTGACACCCGATCCCGTCTCGATCATCCAGCCCCTGGCCGAGCGCGTGCGGCAGCAGACCGGCGCTAGTTTTGTGGTGGTGGGCAACCGCGAGAGCATCCGTTATTCCCACCCCCTGCCCGACCGCCTGGGTGAGCGGATGGTGGGCGAAGACAACGACCCCGCTCTGAACCACGGAGCCGAATACATATCTCGCGCCACTGGCTCGCTGGGGCCGTCCATTCGGGGCAAGGTCCCGGTGCGAAACTCTGGAGGGGCCATCATTGGCGTGGTGTCGGTGGGTTTTCTGGCCAATGAGATCGAGGACCGCATTGCCGCCGATATGCGCTCGAACTTTATGCTGATGGTTGGCATAGCAGGGCTGGGCCTGTTGGGGGCTTTCTGGATTGCCAACCGTTTCAAGCGCGCGATCCTGGGTCTGGAGCCCCATGAAATCGCGAGGCGCCTGCAGGAAAAGGACGCCATTTTGCAGTCTATGCATGAGGGCCTGGTGGCGGTCAACGCCCAAGGCCGCATCACCCTGGCCAATGCAGGCGCGCGTCGGTTTTTTTCGGGCAGCGAAGGTCAGGATCCTTCGGGTCAGGACATTTTGCAAGCCTTGCCGCGTTCGCGGCTGCATGACGTCTTGCGCACCGGTGAAGCCCAGTACGACAAGGAAACCTGGGTGGGTGAGCAGCTGGTGGTGGTCAACCGCGTTCCGATTTTGGTGGACGGTCGGGTTGAGGGCGCGGTGGCCACTTTTCGCAGTCGCATGGAGATTCTGGACCTCTCCCGCAGCCTGGCCGAAGTCCGCCAGTTGGCCGACAGCTTGCGTGCACAGGCGCACGAGTTCTCCAACAAGCTGCACATGCTCGCTGGCCTGCTGCAGCTGGGCAACGTACAGGAAGCCATTGCCCTGATTGGCGAGGAAAGCCGCCTTGAGCAGGCCCGACTGACCCTGTTGCAAAACCGCGTGCACGACGCAGTGCTGTGTGGATTGCTGGCGGGCAAGCTCATGCGTGCATCCAGCCAGGGCGTGCAGATCGAGGTGGACGAAGGCAGCAGCCTGCACAGCGAACTGTCGGCTTCCGGGCGCCACGCCCTGACTTGCATCATCGGCAACCTGGTCGACAACGCTTGCGAGGCCCCGCGACCAGCGGGTTGTTCACCGATGGTGGTGCTGTCTTTCACCGATTTGGGTACATCGGTGGTTGTGGAGGTGGACGACAACGGATGTGGCGTGGACGCCGCCCACGTCGAACAGGTCTTTGAGCGCGGAGCGTCCACCAAGGGCGATGGGCGCGGCATTGGGCTGTCGTTGGTGCGTCAGTTGTGCCGAGAGCTTGGCGGGGATGTCACGTTGGAACCCGGGGAGCAGGGTGGTGCCTGTTTCGTGGCTGTGGTGGACAAGGCCCGTGTAACGTGCCAGGCAGGAGTGCTCTATGGTCAGTGAGGTCCGTCCCTACCGGGTGCTGGTGGTTGAGGACGATTTCCGTATCGCGCACATCAACGCAGCCATGGTGGAGCGGCATGTCCGCTTCCAGGTCGTGGGGAGTTGCCGCAGCGGTGCCGAAGCCCTGGCTTGGTTGCGGCTTCACGGGGACGGCGTGGACCTGGCCTTGCTCGACGTATATCTGCCCGATGTCGAGGGGTTGTCGCTGTTGTGGGAGGTGCGTCGCCTGTACCGGCATTTGCACATCGTCATGATCACGGCTGCCAAGGAGGTCGATACGGTGGAGGAGGCCTTGAAGGCGGGGGTGTTCGATTTCCTGATCAAGCCGGTGCAGGCTTCGCGCATGCAGGCCATGCTGGACCGGTTTGTGCAACGCCGCGCCATGGGTCGTCAGCGCGAGATCGATCAGAAACAACTGGACGAAGCCTTGTCGGCTGCGGTGCCCGACGATCACACACGCACCCTGCCCAAAGGCGTGGATGCGTTGTCTTTAGAAACGATTTTGCAAGCCCTGACCTTGGCCGCCGATCCGCTGACCGCCAGTGAGCTGGCAGAGCGCACTGGCACCAGCCGTTCGACTGCGAGGCGCTATCTGGAGTATCTCGTGGGTACGGGTCAGGTGAGCGTGGCTGCGGCCTACGGTGAGGTCGGTCGACCACAACGCCTTTACCACTTGCGCCCGGAATCTTGAACAGCCTGGGTACCGATGCGAGCGTCCCGCGTGGCACGTTGGCGGTCGTGAGCACAATGTGTCGACACATCAGCACAACTGAGCCAGTGGGGATGCGTCTAAAAACTTGGAGCACCTGGAGGCTCAGTTCTTGAGCGCGGCTCAGGCCACGGTGGCCACTTCGGCGTCGTCCAGCAGCTCGATCCGTGGGTGCACTTTGTAACCATCCACCGAGGTGCCCAGTAGCTCGGCGGATTTGTAATTGCAGATCAGGTCGATCTGAGTTTTCACCTCAGGTCGTTGTGGATCGGTTTCAGCATTGTGGTGCAGCACCTTGCTCGAACGGACCACCGTCGCTAGATGTGAGCAAAATGAACAAAAAGATCGATTTGATCGCAACGCCCTGGTCTGGGGAAAACCCTCTCAAAGGCCTTGTTGAGGGCCCCTAACATCGCTCACATGCTGGCGACTTCGCAAGAAGTTACCGGGCTGACCATTCTGACATCGCTCACTATTCTGGAGACAAGGTATGACACGTAACATCACCCGCCGTAGCTTCGGCACTTCCTCTCTGAAGCTTGCTGCGGCATCGACAGCTTTCGCCGCAGGGCTTCCTTCTGCTGCCTGGGCACAAGGTGTGAGCTATGCCGGCAAAACGGTTGAGCTGGTGATTCCCTTTGGGACCGGCGGCGGCTCGGATGTGTGGGCGCGTTTCAATGCGCCATTCCTCTCCAAGTACCTTCCCGGCAACCCCACCGTGGTGGTCCGCAACGTCCCTGGGGGTGGCTCCATCACGGGTGCCAACCAGTACGCAGCGAGCGCCAAGCCCGACGGCCTGAGCCTGCTGGGCACCTCGGGCTCCACGCAGTTTCCCTATTTGCTGGGCGACCGCAGAGTTCGGTACGACTACAAAAACTGGGATGTGGTGATGGCCTCACCGACCGGTGGCGTGGCCTACATCAGCCCTAAGTTCGGCGTGAAATCTGCGCGCGACTTGGGCAAGGCACGCGGGCAAAGACTCGTCTATGCCAGCCAGGGCGCCACCTCGCTGGATCTGGTTCCGCTGCTGGCCTTCAGGATGCTGGGCCTGGATGTTCACCACGTCTTCGGTATGCAAAGCCGGGGAGCTGGGCGTCTGGCTTTTGAAAGGGGCGAGGCCACCATCGACTACCAGACCAGCTCGGCCTACATCCAGAGCTCACTGCCCTTGGTCAAGGATGGCAAGGCCGTTCCTCTGTTCAGTTGGGGCGTCACGGACGACAAGGGCAACTTGGTTCGCGACCCAGCATTCCCCGACCTGCCGCACTTTGCAGAAGCCTATCAAATGGTCAATGGCAAACCTCCGTCCGGCAACGAATGGGAAGCCATCAAGGCCTTCCTGATCGCCGGCTTCCCAGCACAGAAACTCTTGGTTGTGCCCAAGGCCACGCCGCGCGACACCGTTGAAACCCTGCGAAAGGCTTTCCGCGACATGCGCAACGACCCACAATACAAAGCGGGTCTTAAAACAGCGCTGGGCGGCTACGAGCAGGTCACAGACCAAGCCGCCGAAGCGTTGTACAAGCTGGGTACCACCATTCCCGAATATGCCAGAGACTGGGTGCGCTTTCAGTTAACCAAGAATTACAACGTCGCATTCTGAACCCCTGCTGATTGAATTGCCGACAGCTCCGGTGCAAGCGACAGTTTTGCACCGGATTTTTTTGCGTCCGAGACTTCCTTGACGCACCTGCCCACATCGTTTAAGGCGCCGCGACCCCATGCTTGAATCCATGCAAACTGCCCTGACGGGCCTGTTGAGCTTTCAACACCTCGGCTTCATGCTTCTTGGCATCGTCATTGGCCTGGGAGTGGGTATCTTGCCGGGTCTGGGAGGGATTGCGGGCATGTCGCTGCTGATGCCCTTCGTCTATGGCATGGACCAGGTCTCTGCCATAGCCATGCTGATTGGCATGGTGGCAGTCATACCCACTGGCGACACTTTCACGTCCGTGCTCATGGGCATCCCGGGCTCCAGCGCCAGTCAGGCCACCGTGCTCGATGGTTACCCACTGGCCAAACAGGGGCAGGCGGCCCGCGCACTGAGTGCGGCGTTTTCCGCCTCTTTGCTCGGTGGTGTGTTTGGCGCTCTTTTGCTGACCGGGTTTGTGGTGGTGGCCAAGCCGATCATCCTCATGTTCTCCACGGCAGAGTTGTTCATGTTCGCCGTACTGGGATTGTCGGTTGTGGGCATCCTGGCCGGCAACAGCATGATTCGGGGGCTGGCCGCCTGCGGACTGGGCATCGTTGTTGGCGCCATCGGGGCGGCGCCGGCCACAGGTGAAACCCGCATCGACCTGAGCCTCGACTACTTGATGGACGGCGTGCCCTTGGTCATTGTCGGCCTCGGTCTGTTTGCCATTCCCGAACTGGCCGAGCTGATGCGCCGCCATCGGCCCATTGCATCCGGGTCCTCTTTGGGTTCTGGCTGGCTGCAGGGCCTGAAGGACACACTCAGCAACTGGTTCTTGGTGCTGCGGTCGTCCGCCTTGGGCACCTTGTGCGGCGCCATTCCGGGTCTGGGCGGCGGCGTGGTGGACTGGCTGGCCTATGGCCACGCGGTGCAGTCCACCAAGGACAAGAGCCAATTTGGCAAGGGCGAGATAAAGGGGGTGATCGCACCGGAGTCCGCCAACAACGCGCTGCAGGGCGGCGCGCTCATGCCCACCCTGCTGTTCGGCATTCCAGGTTCGGGTTCGATGGCGGTGTTCATGGCCGGCATGGTGCTCATCGGCCTGCAGCCCGGGCCCAGCATGGTCACCACAAATCTGCACTTGACCTACACCATCGCCTGGACGCTGGCCATCGCCAGCATCATCGGTGCTTTTCTGTGCTTCCTGCTGGCTTCCCCCATTGCACGCATTACCTTCATTCCCTTTAACCTGGTCGCCCCGGCGATGATCATGCTCATCTGCTTTGCGGCCTTCCAGGCGCGGCGCGACATCACCGACCTGCTGCTGCTGTTTGCTGTGGGCATTCTGGGCATCTTCCTGCGCCGCTTCGGTTGGCCGCGTCCGGCTTTCCTGATTGGTTTCGTGCTTTCACCTCAGGTCGAGAACTACCTGTATCAGGCCGTGCAGTTCTACGGCGTGGGCTTCCTGCAACGCCCCGGTGTGCTCATCATTGGCGCCTTGGCGGTGATCACCATCTTCATGTCGGTGCGCAGCCGTATTTCCGAAGACGGAGCCGTGGAGTTGGCCCCTGATGAGGCCTCCTCCGCTCCCAAGCGCCCCACAGGAGGCGTGACCCTGGCAGAGCGCATGCCACAGCTCATCTTCGCTTTGGTCGTGCTGGCTATCTTTGTCTACGGCGCCATCAGCAGCTATTCGCTCTCGTTCCTGGGCGCTGTGTTCCCGCTGTCCACGTCGCTGCTGATGCTGCTGGCAACCGGATACGTCATCTGGAAGATCGTCAAAGGCCAACCTGGCCACGGCACCCACTATGACCAGGAGCTGGCCGCCCGGATCACCGGCGAACACGATGGCAGCAGTGTGTGGCCGTCGCTGGCTTGGTTTGCCTTTATGTTCGGCGCCGTCGCCACGGTGGGTTTCATTTTGGCACTGGCGCTGTTCATCACCAGCTTCCTGCTGATGCGAACACACCTAGGCTGGGTTCGCAGCTTGGTTTACACCGCTGCGTGTATCGGCTTTATGGTCACCTTGGGACACTACCTCACGCTGAATTTTCCGGCCGGCCTCTTGCAAAGCATGGTCGAGCTTCCGTGGCCGCTGAAGTAAGTCTGCTTTCCTACCAGCATCGGTCCGCGCTTTGGGAGTGGCGCGCGATCACAACGTCGATGTTGCAGTGATTGGTTGGTATCGACGAGGGCTCAACGGATTTTGCGCAAGCGCTTTGCGTTCAAGAACAGATCGTAGAGTTGCTGAGCCGCTGGTGTGAGCTGTCCAGAGCGCCTTCTGATCAGTCCCATTATCCGTGTCACCTCCGGATTGGTCAGCGGCACACTGACCAACAGGGGGTGGCCTTTTCTGGGAACGGCCATGGCAGGAACCGCAGCCACACCCAGCCCAGCTTCCACCAAACCAATCATGGTGGTGCCGTGTTGGGTTTCGTACAGGCTGCGGGGTTGCTCAAGCAGTCCTGCCAGGGCCTGATCCAGCAACAGCCGATTACCGGAGACTTTGCTGTACGAAATGTAGTTGTGCTCAGCCAGTTCGGACCAGCGCACGCTCTTGAGTTTCGCCACAGGGTGATCTTTGCGGCAGGCGGCAACAAACTTGTCTTCAAAGATCGGGGTGAACTCGATATTGCTCTCCTGCGATCCTGTGAAGCTGAGCCCAAAATCGGCCTCACCCTCTTCAACCGCCATCAGGACTTTGTTGCCACTGTCATCGAGCACGCGCACTCGGGTTTTCGGATACCGATCATGAAACACCTTGACGACATCGGAGAGAAAGTAGTTCACCGCAGATGGCACACAGGCCACGGTGACCTCACCCATGCGCGTGGCAGCTACCCCTCGGATGTTGAGCAAGGTGGCATCCAGAGCGTCCAGGATGTGGCGAAGCTGGTTGTCAAATTCCCGGCCAATCGGCGTGAGGTTCACCTTGCGGGTGGTTCGATCCAGCAGCCTTGCGTCCAGAGCCTGCTCCAGCTTCTCGATGCGCCGACTGAAGGCGGGTTGCGAAATGTGTATGGACTCGGCCGCTTTGCGGAAGCTGCCCAACTCGGCCACAGCCCGGAACGCGACGAGGTCATGGATATCGAAGTTCATGGGAATCCAAATCTGTAAATTGATGTGTTTGGTGGATCAATTGTTCACAAATATGCAATTTACACAAGCTATTCCATTTGCCATGATCATGTCTTGAGTGCAACTCGGCTGCCAATGGCGCACGAACACATGCACATGCATACATCGACACCGAACTCTTTTGAAGACCAATGTTGCCCATGACCCACGAACCCACTGAACCGAGAGCTTGGATCGGTCGTCAAGAAGTCCTGAACGACCTGATTGGTGCCACGCCGGTCAAGGCCCTGAACGCCACCCTGGACCAACCCGACATGGCGGTGCCCAGCGGCACGCGTCTGCCACCGCTGTGGCACTGGCTGTACTTTCTGCCACTGCACCGCCAGAGCGAGATCGGCGCCGACGGTCACGCAAAGCGTGGCGGCTTTCTCCCGCCCGTGCCATTGCCACGCCGCATGTGGGCCGGCAGCCAGTTCGAATTCCGTTCTCCGGTCCGTGTGGGCGACCACGTGGAGCGCACCTCGACCATCGCCAACGTCACCGAGAAGGCTGGGCGCACGGGCAAGCTGGTGTTCGTGAAGGTGCGCCACGAACTGCGATGCAACGGGGAGCCTGATCCTGCCGTCGTCGAGTTTCACGACATCGTCTACCGCGAGGCCAAACAGGCGACCGATATGGAACCCCCACCGATGGCTGCACCCACCGGTGCGCCGTGGCAGCTGGAGACCGTACCGGACGACGTGCTGCTGTTCCGCTACAGCGCGCTAACGTTCAACGGCCACCGCATCCACTACGACCGCCAATACGTGACCGAGGTCGAAGGCTACCCCGGCCTGATCGTGCACGGACCGCTGATTGCCACGCTGTTGATGGACCAGATTCGCCGCCACCTGCCGGGCGCCGACGTGGAGAGCTTCAGCTTCAAGGCGGTGCGGCCCACTTTCGACCTGCACCCGTTCAAGGTCAATGGTGCGCCGCAAGCAGACGGCAAGACGGTGAAGCTCTGGGCCCAGGACCACGAGGGCTGGCTTACCATGGACGCCGTGGCCACGCTGCGCTGAGGGACACACCATGCAACCGCTTCAAGGCATTACCGTCGTCACACTCGAACACGCCATCGCGGCGCCGTTCGCCACCCGCCAGCTCGCCGACCTGGGTGCGCGCGTGATCAAGATCGAGCGCCCCGGCGTGGGCGATTTCGCGCGCGGCTACGACACCCGCGTGCGGGGCATCGCCTCGCACTTTGTCTGGACCAACCGCAGCAAGGAAAGCCTGACGCTGGACGTCAAGCACCCCGAGGCGCAGGCGATCCTCAAACGCATCATCGAAGAAGAGGCCGACGTGGTGGTGCATAACCTCGCGCCCGGTGCTGCCGCTCGCCTGGGTCTTTCTTATGAGGTTCTGAGCGCCGCCAAGCCCGGCATCATCGTCTGCGACATCTCGGGCTATGGCGACAGCGGCCCCTACCGCGACAAGAAAGCCTACGACCTGCTGATCCAGAGCGAGGCTGGTTTCGTCTCGGTCACCGGGACTGAAGACACGCCGTCCAAGGCTGGGCCGTCGATTGCCGACATCGCCGCTGGCATGTACGCGTACACCAACATCCTGGCAGTGCTGCTGCACCGCCAGCAGACCGGGCAGGGCCAGCACATCGACATCTCCATGCTGGAATCCCTGACGGAATGGATGGGCTACCCGCTGTTCTACAGCATCGACGGCGCGGCGCCGCCCAAGCGCACCGGCGCCAGCCATGCCACCATCTACCCGTACGGCCCCTTTCCCGCAGGGGATGGCAAGATCGTGATGCTGGGCTTGCAGAACGAACGCGAGTGGAAGGCCTTTTGTGAACAGGTGCTGTTGCAGCCCGCGCTGGCCAATGACGAGCGCTTCGCGAGCAACCCACTCCGCGTGGCCGTGCGTTCGACCCTCTACGACATCATCGTGAACGCCTTTGCCGGCCTCAGCGCCGCCGAGGTGGTGCAGCGCCTGGAAACGGCGCAGATCGCCAACGCCCAGGTGAACACCATGGCCGAGGTCTGGGCACACCCGCAGCTGGAGGCGCGCCAGCGCTGGACCCAGGTGGACACCTCGGTCGGGGCGGTTCCGGCCTTGTTGCCGCCGGGTTCCTGGAGCCAGGGTGCGCCCCGCATGGACGCCGTGCCTGCACTGGGCCAGCACACCGACAGCATCCTGAGCGGACTCGGCTACAGCACCATTCAGGTTCAGGCCTTGCGTGAAGAGGGGGCGGTGTGATCCCGACCACCTACCTGTTTGTGCCGGGCAACCGGCCTGAGCGTTTTGCGAAGGCGCTCGCCAGCGGTACGGACCGGGTCATTCTCGATCTGGAGGACGCGGTGTTGCCCGCTGACAAGTCACGGGCCCGCCATGCCATCGGCGCCTGGCTTGCCACGCTGGAAAACGCCGCGCGCGCCAACATCCTCGTGCGTCTCAACGATGCCTTTAGCCCGTGGCATACCGACGACCTTGAGTGGTTGTCGGCCCAACCGCTGGGCGAGGTGATGTTGTCCAAATGCGAGTCGGCTGTTCAGGTCGCCTCTGTTCATGCGCGCATGGCACCCAGCGCTCAGGTGCTGCCCCTTATCGAGACCGTGCGCGGCGTGATGGGCCTGAACGATATCGTCAGTTCGCCCCATGTCTCGCGCCTGGCCTTCGGATCCATCGACTACCAGCTTGACCTCGATCTGCCCGGTCCCGGTTTCGCGCTCGATGCGGCCGCCACGGCCATTGCCATGGCCTCACGTGCCGCCGACCTGCCACCGCCGGTGGCAGGGGTCACCCCCGAACTTGCCGCTGAACGCGTGAATGCGGACCTGCTGCACGCCCGAGCCCTGGGCTTCACCGCCAAGCTTTGCATCCACCCGACGCAAGTGGGTGTGGTTCGCGAAGCCTTGCGACCCGATGCCCAAACGCTGGCATGGGCATCCCGTGTGAACAGCGCCTGGCAGACAGGGAGTGGCCAGGGTGCCATACAGGTCGACGGCCGCATGGTTGACAAACCTGTGGTGCTGCGTGCCCAGCGGATTCTGGCCCTGGCCGATCTGACCCATTGACAACATCATTTCATTTCTGAGGAACACCATGGCAGCCACCATCATCGACTCGCGCATTTTCGGCGACATCTTCAGCGACGCGCGTATGCGCCAGGTCTGGTCGGACGAGAACCGCACCGCCAAGTACCTGGACATCGAACGCGCACTGGCCAAGGTCCAGGGCGAGCTCGGCATCATCCCCCAAGAAGCGGCTGACGAAATCGTCCAGCACTGCGAGCTGTCCATGATCGACTGGGACCAGCTCAAGGCCAAGACCGAGCAGATCGGTTACCCCATCATCGCGGTGGTCAACCAGATCAACGCCAACTGCCGAGACCGGCTCGGTGAGTATTGCCACTGGGGTGCGACCACGCAGGACATCACCGACACCGCCGCGGTGCTGCAGATGCGTGAAGGGCTCGCGCTGGTCGAGCAGGATCTCAAGGACATCTCGGATGCGCTGGCCGTGTTGGCACAGAAGTACCGCGATACCCCCGTCATCGGACGCTCCAACCTGCAGCAGGCCACACCGATCACCTTCGGCTACAAGATGGCGAGCATCCTGGCCGGCATCGAACGCCACCGCGAGCGCCTGCAGCAGCTCAAGCCGCGCGTGCTCATGGGCGAGTTCGGTGGTGCTTCCGGCACGCTCTCGTCCCTGGAAAAAGGGGCGATGGAAACCCAGGCCGCGCTCATGAAGGAACTGGGCCTGGCGCAACCCCTGATCTCCTGGCACACCGTGCGCGACACCATCGCCGAGGTGGGGGCGTTTCTGGGTCTGGTGGGCGGATCGCTGGGCAAGATCGCCATGGACGTCAAGCTCATGATGCAGACCGAGGTGGGCGAGGTGTTCGAGCCCTTCGCGCCGGGCCGTGGTTCGTCGAGCACCATGCCGCAGAAGCGCAACCCGATTTCCTGCCTGTATATCCACGCCAATATTTCGGTGGCGCGCCAGCACGCCGCCGCCCTTATGGATGCCATGGTGGCCGACCATGAGCGTTCCACCGGTCCCTGGGAAATCGAATGGGTGTCGCTGCCCGATATCTTCTGCCTCATGTCGGGTGCGCTGAAACAGACCAAGTTCGTGCTGCAGGGCCTGGAGGTGGACGCCACCCGCATGCGCGCCAACATGGACATCACCCATGGACTGGTCATGTCCGAAGCCGTGATGATGGGCCTGGGGCCTTACCTGGGCCGTGAATACGCACACGATCTGGTGTACGACCTGTGCCGCCAGGCGCTGCGCGAAAACCGGCCGCTGATCGACGTGCTCGAAGCGCACCCGGAGATCAACTGCCACGTCAACAGGGTACAACTCGAAGCCCTGTGCAACCCGGAGAACCACCTGGGGCAGGCTGGCGTGATGGTGGATCGCGTACTGGCTGCTCGCCAAGTGCGCTGAATCATCATGCCGAGAACAGATGAAATACCTGCGGTTGACGTGCTGGTCATCGGCGGCGGAAACGCCGCACTCTGCGCCGCCCTGATGGCGCGCGAGGCCGGCGCCAGCGTCTTGCTGCTGGAATCCGCACCGAAAGAGTGGCGTGGCGGCAACTCTGCCCACACCCGCAACCTGCGCTGCATGCACGACGCGCCGCAAGACGTGCTGGTTGACGCCTACCCCGAAGAAGAGTTCTGGCAAGACCTGCTCAAGGTCACCGGCGGGATGACCAATGAAACGCTGGCGCGCCGCGTGATCCGCGACTCGGGTACCTGCCGGCCCTGGATGCGCAGCCACGGCGTGCATTTCCAGCCTTCGCTGTCGGGCGCACTGCACACGGCCCGCACCAACGCCTTCTTCATGGGTGGCGGAAAGGCGCTGATGAACGCCTATTTCCGAAGCGCTGAGCGTCTGGGGGTACAGGTTCGGTATGAGGCACCGGTGGACCGGCTGGAATTGCGCGACGGGCTCTTTGTCGCCGCGTACGTGGGCACCGAGCGCATCACCGCCCGCAGCTGTGTGCTGGCGGCCGGTGGCTTCGAGTCCAACCGCGAATGGTTGCGCGAAGCCTGGGGCACCAACGAGCGCGGCGAGACACCGTCCGACAACTTCCTGATCCGGGGCACCCGTTTTAACCAGGGGGTGCTGCTGCGCCACTTGCTCGACGACCACGGAGCCGATGCGATCGGCGATCCGACCCAAGCTCACATGGTCGCCATCGACGCACGCGCGCCGCTCTATGACGGCGGCATCTGCACCCGCATTGACTGCGTCTCGCTGGGCGTGGTGGTCAACCGCGACGCACGTCGCTTTTACGACGAGGGTGAAGACTTCTGGCCCAAGCGCTATGCCATCTGGGGCCGTCTGGTGGCGCAGCAGCCCGGGCAAATCGGCTATTCCATCATCGACGCCAAAGCCATCGGTCGCTTCATGCCACCGGTATTCCCCGGTGTGAAGGCCAACACGCTGCCCGAATTGGCCGGGCAACTGGGCTTGGACAAAGACACATTTATGCAAACCTTGACCGATTACAACAGCGCCTGCCGCGTCGGCACGTTTGACCACACAGCACTAGACGATTGCCACACCGAAGGCGTTGTACCGGCGAAGACCCACTGGGCACGTCCGATCGACACAGCGCCGTTCTACGCCTATGCGCTCAAGCCCGGGGTGACATTCACCTACCTGGGTCTGAAGACCGATGAGTCCGCCGCCGTGCGCTTCGGCGATGTGCCCAGCCCCAACCTGTTCGTGGCGGGCGAGATGATGGCCGGCAACGTGCTGGGCAAGGGCTATACCGCCGGTGTCGGCATGTCCATTGGTACGGCTTTCGGGCGTATTGCCGGTACCGAAGCCGCTCGCTCGGCGATGAGCCTCAAGGAGGGTCGGCATGTTGTCGCTTGAATCGCTGGTGAAAGACGCCCGGTCGCTTGCTTCCAGGGCGGACGGTTCGTCGGCTGCGGTGGACGAGGTGACGCGGCAGATGGCCATCTGCAACGCCTGCCGCTACTGCGAAGGCTTCTGCGCGGTGTTCCCGGCCATGACCCGACGGCTCGAATTCGGCCCAGCCGATATCCACTACCAGGCCAACCTGTGCCACAACTGCGGCGCCTGCCTGCACGCGTGTCAATACGCACCTCCTCACGAGTTCGCGGTCAATGTGCCGCAGGCCATGGCGAAGGTGCGGGGTGAAACCTATGTGGCCTATGCCTGGCCCCAGCCGCTGGGAGCGCTCTACGAGCGCAATGGCCTGACCGTGTCGCTCGCACTGGCCGCTGGACTGGCGCTGTTCCTGATCCTGGCCCTGGCGCTGAACGGCACCGTGTGGGGAGGGGACCTGGGCGGAAACTTCTACAACCTGTTCCCGCACAACCTGCTGGTGTTGATGTTCGCGCCCGTGTTTCTCTGGGCTGTACTGGCCCTGGGCATTGGCGTCACGCGATTCCTGCGCGACGTGTCACCCGCGACGACGGGGCAAGCGGTGGCCAGTGGTGATGCGGTGCAGGCTGCGCGCGATGTGGCGACGCTCAAGTACCTGGATGGTGGTCACGGGGAGGGCTGTCACAACGAGGACGATGCCTACTCCTTGTCGCGCCGACGTGCCCATCACCTGACCTTCTACGGCTTCATGCTGTGTTTTGCCGCGACCAGCCTGGCCACGGTGTACCACTACGTCTTTGGCTGGGAAGCGCCCTACGACCTGCCCAGCCTGCCCAAGGTCCTGGGCGCCGTGGGCGGGGTGAGCCTGTTGCTCGGGACAGCCGGTCTGTTTCGCCTGAAATGGTTACGGCACCCGCTGCACGGCGACGCTGCTCAGAAGCCCATGGACTACGGTTTCATCGCACTCTTGTTTCTCACCAGCCTGACCGGGCTGTTGCTGTGGTGGCTGCGCGGCACCGATGCCTTGGCGCTCATGCTCGCTCTGCACCTTGGCGTTGTGATGGCCTTGTTCGCTACGCTGCCGTATGGCAAGTTTGCGCACGGCATATTCCGCACGGCAGCCTTGATTCGCTTTGCCGTAGAGCGGCGCCAGCCGAGCAGCTTGGCTCTGAGCGATGACTGACCAAGAACGGTGAACAAGCACCGATGGAGCCAAACATTGAAAAACACCTCACCCCATAAGCCGGTCAGCGACCGCCTGGATGAACACGCTTGCGCACCCCCCAGCAGCTTGTCCGCGCTTTTTTGGGGATTCAGCATGTTGTCGCTCCAGGGCTTCGGTGGTGTGATGGCCGTGACCCAGCGTGAGCTGGTGGAACGACGGCGGTGGCTCTCCCGAGACGAGTTTCTGGAGGATTGGGCCGTGGCGCAGGTTTTGCCCGGACCCAACGTGGCCAACCTTGGGGTGCTGCTCGGAGACCGTTACCTGGGCTGGCGGGGCACCCTGACCTCGTTGCTCGGCCTGTTTTTGTTTCCCTTGGTCATCATCACCCTGTTGGCCATGACCTTCACCACCTTTCAGCACCTGCCTGTGGTCCAAGGTGCATTGAAGGGCATTGGGTTGGTGGTGGTCGCCTTGATACTGACCACAGCGTTCAAACTCATGGCGGCGCTGCGAGCCCACGTCGGAGGCGTGATTTTCTGCGTCATTTCTGTCGTGACAAGCTTTGTGGCTGTCGCCATTTTGCGCTTTCCCCTGGTCTGGGTCTTGCTCATCGTTGGCACCCTGTCCTGTCTTTGGACCTACCGCTGTATCGTCGCCGCTCCGGTCGTCGAAGGGTCCGACACATGACCGAGCTCGGCTGGATGGACTGGTTGGGCCTGTTGCTGCATTTCGGCATGCTTTCGCTTCTGTCGGTGGGTGGCGGCATCAGCGTGCTGCCCGACATGCACCGGTACTTGGTGGATCAACACGGGTGGCTGACGCCGCAACAGTTCGCCTCGTCGGTGGCTTTGGCCCAAGCTGCGCCAGGTCCGAACGTGTTGTTTGTGGTCCTCATGGGCTGGAATGTGGGCGTCAACGCAGGCAGCCTGCTCCTGGGAGTGCTGGGAGCCACGCTGTGTTTGTTAGGGCTGCTGATCCCCAGCTCCGTGCTCACGCTGTACGCCACCCGGTGGGCCCAACGCAACCGGCTGCGTCCCGGTGTCCAGGCCTTTAAGAGGGGTTTGACGCCTATGGTGGTGGCGCTGCTGGCCACCACCTCCTGGCTGCTGCTTAAGCCCCACCTCACGGGCGACGGCATGGTCACGACGAGCCTGCTGGTAGTGGGAGCGACACTGATACTGTGGCGCACATCGATTCACCTGTTGTGGGTCCTGGCCGCCGGTGCTTTCATCGGTGGTATGGGCTGGGTCTGAAATCTAGGAGACAGCATGCACACCATTCATCATCCCTCGGCACCCCTCCCGTTAAGCCTGCTTGCCACGCCCCCCTTCCTGAGTCATGGCGTGTTGCATTTTCCAGTCAGCTACATGCGGGGGGGCACCTCCACGGGGGTCATCATCTGGGGTCCGCACTTGGCTCCCCTGGCCGATGTGAAGGAAGAGATCCTCCGCAAGATCATGGGCGTTCCCGACGAGGGCGAGCTCAAGGGCAACAGACAGATCACCGGTCTGGGGCGCGGCCCGGCCACCAGCAACAAAGTGTTCATCATCGAGCCTGCCGATGGCTCTCAGGCCGACTTCAACAGCACCCTTGCCCAACTGGCGGCGGAAAAATCCGCCATCGACTGGAGTCTCAACTGCGGCAACATGTCGGCCGCCATTCCGCTGTTCCTGCTGAACAACGGTTTGGTGACTGCGGGGAACCCCCTTACGCACATACGGGTATTCAACACCAACACCGGGGTGGTGACCGACTGCCGGGTTCCCACGCCCGATAGCCTGCCGACAATACCCGCTGACACGGCCATTCCCGGCGTGTATGGCCGGTTTCCGGGCGTGGAGCTGAGCCTGAGAGACCCGGTGGGCTCCAAGACCGGGCAGCTCCTGCCCACTGGGCAGGTGCGCGACACCTTCGACGGTATCGAGGTCAGTTGTGTGGATGTTGCTGTACCCATGGTGATCATTCGAGCCGATGCCGTGGGCATGCGTGGCGACGAATCGGTGGCAAGCCTGAATGCCCATGCACCGCTCAAAGAAAGACTGCGTTCCATCTGGGTGCAGGCCGGCCTGGCGATGCAACTCAAGAAGAAGGGCATTTCCATGACCGCCGACGAATTGGCCTCCAGCGAAACCGTGCCCAAGGTCTGTCTGGTCTCCACTCCCACACAGGGCGGACACATCTCGGTGCGCTACTTCACGCCCCAGGAGTCGCATGCGTCGCTGGCCGTCACGGGCGGTTGCTGTCTGGCCACGGCCTGCCTGATTCCGGGCACCACCGCACACGAAGTGGCCACCAGCCTTGAGCCCTTGTCAGCCAACAATGCGCAGTGTGAGGTTTCCATGGAAAACCCGGCAGGCATCTTGCGGGCCCGCGTCTTCGGCAGGCGCCTTGCCGACGGTGGCTTTGCATTCCCCTGGGTGGCCTACGAGCGCAATGCCCAACTTTATCTGGACGGCCATTTCAGAATCCACCAGCCCTCGGCGCGGCTCGTGGAGCAGGTCACTGCCATGACTTGACAAACTCGGAAAAAAACATTCAGCCAACCCCTGTGAAGTTCACAAAGGAGACACAACATGAAGGTCGCCATCCTGGAAGACTACCAAGACGCCGTACGCAAACTCCCCTGCTTCGCGCTGCTTGATGGACATGAGGTCGATGTTTTCACCGATCCCCTGAGCGAAGACGAAATGGTCCAGCGACTCGCCGATCACGAAGCGCTGGTGCTGATCCGGGAGCGCACGATCATCACCGCCTCCTTGCTGGCGCGACTCCCCAGGCTCAGACTCATCTCCCAAACCGGTAAGGTCAGCGGCCATGTGGACGTTGAAGAAGCGCAGCGCCGGGGTGTCACCGTGATGGAAGGGGTGGGCGACCCCACCGCACCAGCGGAACTCACCTGGGCCTTGCTGATGTCCGCCTACCGGCGCATACCCCAGTATGTGGCGCATATGAAGGCGGGACATTGGCAGATGGTTTCTGCAGATCCCGCGCACAACCTCATTGGACGTGCAGTCAAGGGTGATGTGCTGGGCATCTGGGGCTACGGAAAAATCGGTCAGCGCATAGCCCGCTACGGCAAGGCCTTCGACATGGATGTGCTTGTCTGGGGCCGCGAGGCCAGTCGGGCAAAGGCGCAGGCCGATGGCTATCGGGTGGCCGATACCAAGGAAGCGCTCTTTCAGCAGGCCGACATCGTCAGCTTGCACCTCCGTCTCAACGAAGCCACTCGCGGCATTGTGAAAGCCAGTGACCTGGCGCTGATGAAACCGACAGCGTTGCTCGTCAACACCAGCCGCTCGGAACTGATCGAGACGGGCGCGCTGCTGGCGGCTTTGATCCGTGGCCAACCGGGCCATGCCGCGCTGGACGTGTTCGACCACGAGCCCATCAACCCAAACGACCCCCTGCTGATGCTGGACAACGTGGTCACCACCCCCCATTTGGGCTACGTGGAGCACAAGGGCTATGAGCTGTATTTTTCGGCGGCGCTACGCAATGTGCTGGCGTTTGCTGCACGGGATGGCGCTGAATGAGCCACCCCAGGGCAAACACAAGGGTCGGTCCTGTGAACTTCCGTCTGGCGACAGCGAAAGACCTGCCGGCCATTGTCGGCATGCTGGTCGACGACCCACTCGGCGCCCAACGCGAGCGCCTGACCAATCCGCTTGCGCCCGCTTATCTGGCGGCCTTTGAGGCCATCGACAAGGATCCGAACAACGAACTGGTGGTGGCCGAAGACCAAGATGGAAACGCCATCGCCACGCTCCAGCTGACCTTTACCCCCTACATCACCCACCAAGGGGGCTGGAGAGCCAGCATGGAGGGCGTTCGAGTGGCCAGCCACTTCAGAGGCATCGGCCTGGGAAGGCAGCTGTTGACCTGGGCCATCGCCAGGGCCCGGCAGCGCCGCTGCCATGTCATCCAGCTCACAACGGACAAGCAGCGCGCTGACGCGCAACGCTTCTACGAAACCTTGGGGTTTGTGGCCACACATGAGGGCATGAAGCTCAAGCTCGCGTTGGATCCCGCGAGCATCTGATGCTATCGACCAAGGGTGGCCTTGGGACTGATCCGTTGTCTCCAATTCCGGACATTGCACATGCCCCTTCATCTGATACCGCGCTCGGGAACACTGGCCTTGGCTCTCCTGGGGGCTGGACTGTTTTACTTCCTGGGTCTGCCACTGCCTTTCCTGTTCGGGCCCATGACGGCCTGCTTGCTTGCAGCACTTGCAGGGGCACGTCTCAAAGGGATGGGTACCGTATCGACCGCGGCACGGACGATTCTGGGCGTCGCCATCGGCGCCTCGATCACGCCAGAGATCGTGGCCCGCATCCCACAGATGCTTGGCAGCGTGGCTCTGGTGCCACTTTATGTGGCATTGATCGGCCTGGTGGGTGTGCCGTTTTTTCGACGCCTCGGTTATGACCCCGCCACGGCTTGGTATGCGGCCATGCCCGGGGGGTTGCCGGACATGGTGGCATTCGGCAAAGAGGCCGGTGGCGATGCCCGTGCACTGGCGCTGATCCATGCAACCCGGATGCTGATCATTGTGACCGTGGCGCCGATCATTCTGACCCTGCTGTATGGTGCCACCCTGACCGGTGCTTTGGGCGAGCCTGCGCGCAACCTGCCTCCAATCGAATTGGCCTTGATGGCGGCAGCCGCGGTGATCGGCTGGAAGGGGGGCGAGAGAATCGGTCTCTTTGGCGCGTCGATCCTGGGACCCATGATCATCTCGGCGGCGCTGTCACTGGGCGGATTCATCCACTCACGCCCACCGGTCGAGGCCATCCTGGTTGCTCAGGTGTTCATCGGCCTAGGGATCGGGGTGCAATACGTGGGTGTGACCGTGCGCGAATTACGTGGCTTCATCGTCTCAGGGATCTTGTTCGTCGCCCTGCTGGCCCTGCTGGCTGCGGCTTTCACCGAAATCGTGACCCTGTCGGGCCTGGCCAAACCAGTTGAAGGATTCTTGGCTTTTGCACCTGGAGGCCAAGCAGAGATGACTGTTTTGGCACTGGCCGCCGGTGCAGACCTGGGCTTCGTGATCCTGCACCACGTGACACGAGTGGTGACGGTGATTCTGGGTGCTCCGGTCGCAGCGAGGTGGGCAGGAATCAGGAAGCACAAGCAATGACCCGTAGGTTCATCCGCTGCGCCTCTTCCTCGCGGTGCCGCTTGCACGATTCCGACCACGGCCAAAAATGGGACGTATGCAGCCCCTTTGCCCTAAGGTAAGCCCTTTCTCGGTCAGGTATAGGTGGCAGTGGATTTTGATATGTGGGTGTGTTGATTTCCAAGCAATTCTGACCCGAGGGGGTGGCGGTGTTCTCCTTGAACTTGCCGCTACTTTGGCGCCGACTGCGTGGGCATCAGCGCCGCGCATGAGAGTCCAGGCGCTTTATCCGTCAAAATCGGAGGGCCATGAAAAATGAATCCCCTTTTTTTTCGTCTGGATCGCCCGCTGGCGGCCCTGCCTCCAACTTTTTGCAGTCCTTGCTGGGTGCGATAAGACCGCCCGAATGGGTGGTGGATGAGTTGCAGAACCGCATCGTGCTGTTCCTCAACCATGTGTTGATGCAAGAAAAAGCCGCTCAAGACCGTTTGCGGCGCCAAAATGGCAAGCCCGTGAAGATGCAATGGGGCGAATTCCACCTCACGCTCACGCCCACCGCCGCAGGCTTGCTGGAGCGCGCCGCGTCCGATGCCGTGCCCGAACTGCGGGTCACGTTGATCCAGACCTCGCCGCTGGCTCTGGCCCAAACCGTGCTAACGGGTGACAAACCCGGCGTGGACATCCAGGGCGATGTGCAACTTGCTGCCGAAGTGGCTTGGCTGGTGGACAACGTGCGATGGGACCCCGAAGAGGATCTGTCGCGTTTTGTGGGCGATGGACCGGCCCACACCCTGGGCCGTGCGGCCCGCACGGCGGCGCAGGCCGTCAAGGCGTTTGTGGCGCGCAAGCCCGCCGGCTTTCCCCGATCGCCGTTCGCATCCGCCCCACCGGCACCCGCCGCCACCCCGAGCCCCGCGCCCGGCGCTGACGGAACCGCCCCATGAGTCGTTTGTTTCGCGGCGTTTTTATTGTCTGGGTGGTGCTGCGCTATGGGCTCGACGAGCTGGTGCTTTCCAGCTTTCGGGGCCGTGGCATTCGGCTGCTCACGCGCATCGTGTCGGTGGGCCGCAACTTGGACGCACCGCGCGGCCAGCGCCTGCGCGAAGCGCTGGAGCGCTTAGGCCCCATCTTCGTCAAATTCGGCCAGGTGCTCTCCACCCGGCGCGACCTGCTGCCGCCCGACATTGCCGACGAGCTGGCGCACCTGCAAGACCGCGTGCCGCCGTTCCCCAGCGCCGTGGCCGTGGCCACCATCGAACGCGCTTTTGGCAAACCGCTGGACGCGATTTTTTCGCAATTTGACCAAGTGCCCGTGGCCAGCGCCTCCATCGCCCAGGTCCACTTTGCTGTCTTGCGCGACGGTCGCCAAGGCGGACGCGAAGTGGCGGTCAAGGTGTTGCGGCCCAACATGCTGCCGGTTATTGACAAAGACCTGAGCCTCATGCGCATGATGGCCGGTTGGGTGGACGCGCTGTCGTCCGAGGGCAAACGCCTCAAACCGCGCGAGGTGGTGGCCGAGTTCGACAAATACCTGCACGACGAGCTGGACCTGCTGCGCGAAGCGGCCAACTCGGCCCAACTGCGGCGCAACATGCAAGGGCTCGATTTGGTGCTGATTCCCGAAATGTTTTGGGACTATTGCCACACCGAGGTGATGGTGATGGAGCGCATGCACGGCCTGCCCATCAACAAGGTGGACGAGCTGCGCCGTCTGGGCGTGGACATTCCAAAACTCGCCCGCGACGGCATCACCATCTTCTTCACCCAGGTGTTTCGCGACGGGTTTTTTCATGCCGACATGCACCCGGGCAACATCCAGGTCAGCGTGGCCCCGGCCACCTTTGGGCGCTACATCTCGCTGGACTTCGGCATCGTCGGCACGCTGACCGAGTTCGACAAAGAGTATCTGGCGCAAAACTTCACCGCCTTTTTTCGGCGCGACTACAAACGCGTGGCCGAGCTGCATGTGGAGTCGGGTTGGGTGCCCGCCGACACCCGCATCGACGAGCTGGAGTCGGCCATCCGCGCTGTGTGCGAACCGTATTTCGACCGGCCCTTGAAAGAAATTTCGCTCGGTATGGTGCTCATGCGCTTGTTCCAAACCTCGCGCCGTTTTCAAGTTGAAATTCAGCCCCAGCTGGTGCTGCTGCAAAAAACCTTGCTCAATATCGAAGGCCTGGGCCGCGACTTGGACCCTGAACTCGATTTGTGGAACACCGCCA
>DAIOEI010000002.1:24474-26340 GCA_036746335.1 Hydrogenophaga sp.
GACAGCCTGCTGGCCGAACAGCGCCGCACCAACCGCCTGCTGCAAGGCATTTTGTACGGCGGTCTGGGCTTCTTGCTCGGTTTGCTGGCCATGCAATTGCTGGTGCGCGTGCGCCTGTGGTGAGGCACCGGTCGGCTGGCCCCGCACCGCTCCCGTTGGGCGGCCCCGGGTAAGGCCCCAATTTATAATGCCCGGTTTGGGTGACGACAGGGCAGCCGCGCTGTCGTCACCATTTTTGCGCCGACAGGCATCCAGACCATGCAGCGCGCCATGCGTCACGGACGCCCGCCACGTTTTCTTCACCTCCGTTCCATCACAGGTTCACGCCATGCCCATTTATGCCTACAAGTGCGCGTCCTGCGGCCATGCCAAGGACGTGTTGCAAAAAATGTCCGACGACCCGCTGAGCATTTGCCCCGCTTGCGGACAAGCCAGCTTTCGCAAACAACTCACCGCCGCCGGTTTCCAGCTCAAGGGCTCGGGCTGGTACGTCACCGACTTCCGTGGCGGCAACACCGGTGCCGCACCCGCCGCCGAAGCGGCGGCACCCAGCAGCACCGACAGCACCGCCCCAGCCAGCGCCGCGCCCGCCCCCAGCGCCGCTGCGCCCGCTGCCGCGCCGCCTGCCAGCAGTCCATCGGCCAAATCGGCCACCTAAGCGCCCATGCCCGCTTTGCGCAAATGGCTGCTCTCTGGCCTGCTGGTGCTGGTGCCCCTCATCATCACCCTGTGGGTGCTGGAATGGGTGGTGAGCACCCTGGACCAAACCCTGCATATCCTGCCCTTCAACTGGCACCCCGACCGCCTGTTGGGCGTGCATGTACCCGGCCTGGGCGTGGTGTTTGCGCTGGCCGTGGTGCTGTCCATTGGCGCGCTGGCCTCCAACATCATCGGCAACAAGTTGGTGCATTGGTGGCACGCGCTGCTGCACCGCATTCCGGTGGTGCGCTCCATTTACTCGGGCGTCAAGCAGGTCTCAGACACCCTTTTTTCCGAGAAAGGCAACGCCTTTCGCAAAGCCCTGTTGGTGCAGTGGCCGCACGAAGGCATGTGGACCATCGCCTTCTTGACCGGCGCGCCCAGCGGCGACGTGCTGCGCCAGCTCCAGGCCCAGCCCGGGGCCAGCGGTGCACAAGACGAATTCCACAGCGTGTTCGTACCCACCACGCCCAACCCCACCGGCGGCTACTTTGTCATGGTGCGCAAAAGCGCCTGTGTCGAACTGCAAATGAGCGTGGACGCCGCCTTGACCTACATCGTCTCCATGGGCGTCATCGTGCCCGGTGGCCCGAACAACGTCCACTTGCCGGTGGTGGCTCCAGCCACTGCCGCCAACGCCCCCCGCACCCCGTCCTGAATGTTCCACCGCCACTTCGTTGGCGACACTGTTGAAAGAAAAATTGCCATGGCTATGCGTACCCACTATTGCGGTCTCGTCACCGAAGCCCTGCTGGGCCAAACCGTCACCTTGTGCGGCTGGGTCAACCGCCGACGCGACCACGGCGGCGTCATCTTCATCGACCTGCGCGACCGCGAAGGCTATGTGCAAGTCGTTTGCGACCCCGACCGCGCCGACATGTTCCAGGTGGCCGAAGACGTGCGCAACGAATACTGCGTGCAAATCACCGGCCTGGTGCGCGCCCGCCCCGCAGGCACCACCAACGACAAGCTCAAAAGCGGCCAAATCGAACTGCTGTGCCACCAACTGACCGTGCTCAACCCCTCGGTCACGCCCCCGTTCCAGCTCGACGACCACAACCTGTCAGAAACCACCCGCCTCACCCACCGCGTGCTCGACCTGCGCCGCTCGTACATGCAAAACAACCTCATGCTGCGCTACCGCGTGGCCATGGAAGTGCGCAAGTT
>DAIOEI010000003.1:0-26322 GCA_036746335.1 Hydrogenophaga sp.
CCAGGGTGATGAGTGCGGGCGCGGGCACGTTCTCGAATTCGGTGGTGATGGCGTCACAACGCTGCAGCAGCTGGGCCAGGCCTTGCTCGTCTTCGTAAGAGGTGTCGATATGCCAGTGCGCCACCTGTCCGGCCGGGCTGGCCGGGTCGGGGTCGAGCACTGCGGTGAAATAACCCATGGCCTGGGCGGTCTGCACGAACATGCGGCCGAGTTGGCCGCCGCCCATCACACCCAGGGTCATTTGTTGACCACGGTCGGACAGGGCGCCGGGGAGAAGGGATTTGAGATGCATGGGGTCAGATGGGTAGGGTCATGGCGCGGGCGGCTTCGGTCTGGGCAACGCGGAATGCCAGCAGTTTCTCCCGCAGCGCAGGGTCTTCGCTGGCAAGCAACGCCACCGCGAAGAGCGCCGCGTTGGCTGCCCCGGCGGCGCCGATGGCAAAGGTGGCCACAGGAACGCCCTTGGGCATCTGCACGATGGAGTGCAGCGAATCCACGCCCGACAGCGCTTTGGACTGCACCGGCACACCGAGCACCGGCACGACCGTCTTGGCCGCGATCATGCCCGGCAGGTGGGCCGCGCCGCCCGCGCCGGCAATGATGGCCCTCAGACCTCGGCCCAGTGCGGCTTCGGCATAGGCAAACATGTCATCGGGCATGCGGTGCGCCGAGACCACGCGCGCTTCGTGAGCGATGCCAAAATCATGGAGGATTTGCACGGCGTGCTGCATGGTGTCCCAGTCGCTGCTGGAACCCATGACCACGCCCACCTGGATGGGACTCATGGACGAGGGCTTTCTGCCGAGTTGAAGACCGCAGCGGCACGGCAGGGCAACGCTCCGGTAAAGTTCGGATTTTACGATTCGTACAGCCATGGCCACACACTGGCCCGAACACGACCATGATCAACGTCACCATTGCCAACTTTGAAACCGAAGTCATCGAAGCCTCGATGCACACGCCCGTCCTGGTGGACTTCTGGGCCCCCTGGTGTGGACCTTGCAAGGTCATTGGTCCGCTGCTGGAAAAAGTGGAGGCCGAATACGCCGGGCGCTTCAAGCTGGTGAAAATCGATTCCGACCAGGAGCAGCAGCTCGCTGGCGCTTTCGGCATCAAAAGCATTCCCACCTGCGTTCTGCTGATGAATGGCCAGCCGGTAGACGGCTTCATGGGCGCACTGCCAGAGGGGCAAATCAAGGCCTTCCTGGACAAACACCTGCCTGCCGCCGAAGAACTGGAGGCCGCAGCGGAAGAAGCCGCAGCGCTGGACGCCTTGGCCGAGGGCGACCTGGAAGGTGCGCTGGAGAAACTGCAACACGCAGTTCAGACCGATCCCAACAACGACGACGCACGTTTTGACTTGGTCAAACTGCTGCTGGACATGGACCGGGACGACGACGCCAAGGTGGCTTTTGCCCCCGTGATCGCCAAGGCCGCTGCCGTGCGCCGGCTCGATTCGTTGCAACGCTGGATGAAGGCACGCGATGCCCAGGCCGAGGTGACGGATCCCCAGGCGCGCGCCGCCGAGTTGCAAGCCCGGATCGCCACCAACAAGCGCGATTTCGACAGCCGTTTTGCCCTCGCCCAGTTGCTGCTGGCACACAGCCAGTTTGTGCCGGCCATGGACGAGCTGTTAGAGATCCTGATGCGCGACAAGACCTGGAGCGAAGAGCTGGCACGCAAAACCTTCATTGCCGTTCTGGACATCATCGAGCCCCCCAAACCCAAGGTGGCCGAAGGCCAGGTCCCGCCCGAAGACCCCACGGTCGCGACCTACCGGCGGCGGCTTTCGAGCGTGATCCTGAGCTAGGTTTCGGCACGCTGCACATACCACCAAAAAGATCAGGCCCCTTCTATTCCCAGCAGCGCACAGCACCATGCCCATCACCGAATTGCAGCAGTCCTCTTTTCTGAAGCACCTGATTGATGGAGACCGTACCGCCTGCATCCGCTCTGTGGACGATTTGCTCGCCCAGACCGTCTCGGTACGCGAGTTGTACATCGACCTGTTTCAGCACAGCCTCTACGAAATCGGGCGGCGCTGGGAACGTGGCGAGGTGTCGGTGACCACCGAACACATTGCCACCGCCATCGTGGAGGATCTGCTGGCCCGGGTATACCCCATGACCAAGCGGCGAGAAGCGGTGAACCGGCGGGCCGTGGTGTCGTGTGTGGCAGACGAATTTCACCAGCTTGGTGGACGCATCGTGGCCGATACGCTGGAAATGCAGGGTTGGGACGTGGATTTTGTGGGTGCTGGTGAGCGGATCACGGCCCTGCTGGAGCGGGTGCGCATGGTGCCCTTGCACCTGGTGGCGCTGTCGGTGAGTGTGGACACCCATCTGGAGCGGCTGCGCGAGAGTGTGGTCGCGGTGCGTGCGATGAATCCAGAGGTACCCGTCATCGTTGGCGGGCGGGCACTGCAGCCATCGGGCGCCGAATTTGTGGCCAGCCTGGGGGTTCCGGGGGTTGAATACCTGCCCACTTTGTCCGATCTGGAAGCTCTGGCGCAGCGGCTGGGGGCCGGCAAATGACTGCCGACGACGACGCCTGGCTGGGAGCACAACTGCGCTCGGCCTTTCCCGCTCTGTACCTGCGGCTCGATCGCGAGGAGCGGGTGGTGGAGTGCAACCGGCACACCGCCGACCTGCTCGGCCCGAACACCCTGGGGCGTCGGTTCACCGAGCTTCTGGCCCGCTTCGAGGCGAACCGTTCTGCGCACGGGCTGACCTTGAATGACGAAGTCACGTGACTGAATTTCATGACCGTGGCCGAGCTCCCCTTGACGCTGGTGTGCAGCTTTCATGCCGCTGGCGATGACGTCCTGGTGGTGGGCAGCCCCGACCCGCTGGAACAGGAGACACTCAGGCGCGAGCTGCTGCACAGCAACCAGTCGCTGGCCAACCGCAGCCGGGAGCTGCAACGCTCGGTGGCGTCGCTGGAACAGAGCAATCAGTTGAAAACACGGTTCGTCGGCATGGCGGCCCACGACCTGCGCTCTCCCCTGACGGTACTTCAGATGCTGGCCGACGAAATGACGTTCGACCTCCAGGAGGGTGTTGGCGCTCAGCTTTCCGACGTCCAGACCATGGCCAGCACGGTGTCCTTCATGCGCCGCATCGTGGATGACTTCCTGGATGTCGCACTGATCGACGCCGGCCATTTGCAATTGCACCTGGCGCCCGCGAGCCTGTTGACCATCGCCGAGGAGGCCCGCCGGATGGCCATGGCGCAGGCCCGCCGCAAGGCGGTTTCCATCGAGCTGCTGGTGCCCGAAGACGTGAGCTTTGTCTGTGACGCCTCCCGTTTGCAGCAGGTCTTCATGAACCTGCTGAACAACGCGGTGGCCCATTCACCCAGCGGTCAATCGGTGACCTTGCGGGTGGAGCCGCAGGCAGAGCGGGTGTTGATTCACGTGGAAGATCAGGGACCCGGGGTGGCCGCGGACGTTCAGGAGAACCTGTTTGCGGCGTATGTGCATTCCCGCGAGCAGCGCCGGGGCGAGCGCAGCATCGGCCTGGGGTTGACGATTTCGCGCCGCATTGTCGAAGCCCATTCTGGTGAAATCAGCCTGGTCACTGGCCCCAGCGGCAGCGTGTTCACCGTCAACCTGCCCCTGCCTGAGCCCGACGCCGCTTGAGTGGCCAGGCCGCTGTCAGGGCGGCGGCGGCCCCATGCGGTCGATGGCACCCGCCAGCCAATCCACGGGCACATCGGGCCAGGTGGGCGTCTGCCGGACGACCCAGCCGCTGGCGTCGGCCACCACCAGAACCCCTCCGTGCTGGGCGAGCAACCAGGCCAGCCAGGCAATCGCCGCTGGATCGGGGGTAGCCCCGGGCGCGCCCGTCAGCCAGGCGTTCAGGGGCGCTGAGTCGGTCAGCCGCAAGGTGTCTTCCTGGTGCACCAGCCCAAGGGCTTGTGCCAGCACTGGCAAACCGACACCCCCGCCCGGCTTAGCCCCCCAGCGCTGCCAGCAGGCCTGCACCGAATCCGCCAGGGCTACCGAGCGTCGGGCTTCTGCCTGAACCAGATCGGCATGGTCCCAGCGGGTCCAGTCTACCGCTGGCGGTTTCAGATCGTCGCTGAGCGCGGACTGGGTGAACACCCAAAGAGCGGCTTCGTACCGACCCGGCAACCAGGCGGCTCCAAGGGCCACGACGGAAGCCAGCCGCTGCGCCATCAGCTGGCTTTGTTGCGCGAGAAGCTTGTCTTTGGCGAGCATGTCGCGCTCCGCTCGAAGTTCGGCGAGTTCCAGCGCATTCTTGAGATCGGCACGCAGGTTTTCAAGCTCCCACGGTTTGCTGATGTAGCGGTAGATCTCGCCCGTGTTGATCGCGTCGATGGCTTCACCCAGTTCGGAATACGCGGTGGTCATCATGCGGACAATGCCGGGGTAATAGGTGCGGGCATGGCGCAGCAGCTCGGTGCCTCTTTCTCCCGGCATGCGTTGGTCGCAAACGAGCACGGCGATCTCTGCCGCATGCGCCTGCAACAGCACGCGCCCCTCCTTGACCGAAGTGGCAGTGAGCACCTGCGCCATCGGACCCACCAGGCGCTCAAAATACTTCAGCGCAACAGGCTCGTCATCAACATAAAGGATTTTGTCCGGTTTCATGGTGTCTCTCTGTGGGCGTCCGAATCGGAATCAGCGGGCGGGTTGGGAAAAAAGAGCGTGACTGTGGTGCCCTGGCCCAGGTCGGAAGCCAGCACCATGTCACCGCCCAGCGAAGTCATCACGCGACGGCAAAACAGGAGTCCCATGCCACCGGCGTCGGCCTGCACGCTCCCGACCGGCTCCTGCCCCAGGCGAACCAGGCGTTCAGGTGCAATGCCGGGCCCGTTGTCCTGCAGCCGGATCACCCGCTGCTCAGGCAAACCAGGCACCAGTTGCCCAAGTCCCAGCGACAGGCAAAGCCTGGGCGGCGGCTCGCACTGCCCGCGCAGGGCCTGCAAGGCGTTTTTGACCAGCGTGCAAAGCACCAGAAACAAAAGGTCCCGGCGACCTGGCAAAGCGAAATCGTCGGCCGCATCGAATTGCAGCCGAGCCAACTCCCCCGCTTCAAACGGATACTCGTCGCGCACGGCCCAAAGGAGGTCGCTGGCCTGCGAACGCACCGGTTCCTGAGACCGGCTGGCATCGCGGGCCGACTGCACAAAGGTGGACACCAGGGATTGCGCAAACTCGGTTCGTCGCTGGGCAGCCTCGATCAGCGGCAGCAGGCCTTGCGATGGCGCTGCGGGCACCGCTGTGGCGCCAGGGGCATTCGCCAGATCAACCGGCCCACGGTGGTGCTGGTGCAAAGCCATGAGGTAACCCTGCACTGTCGCCAAAGGCGCGGTAACCTCGTGGGCCAGAAATCCCAGGGTTTCGCGCAAAGTGGCCGCTCGCTGCTCCAGCAAAGCTTGCGTGCGGCAGCGCTGGCGGCTGACAGCCAGCGCGTCCCGCAGCGCTTGCCGGGTCAGGGCTTCATCCAGCGGTTTTTCAAGGATCAGGTCCACATGCCCCTCGTTGACCGCCGCCATGGCCACCGACTTGTCAGCATATGCCGACATCATCAAGCGCGCCAGGTGGGCATGTCGGCGCTGCACCTCACCGAGCAAGACCACGCCGTCGCGGCCCGGCATGCGGTAGTCGGTGAGCAAAACCGCCACCTCGCTGCCGCGCTCAACCAACAAGTCCAGCGCTTCATCGGTGCCCGCCGCGGTCCAGACACGAAACTCGTTGCCATAGAGACGCTCGAACCACTTGCGTGCCTGGGGTTCGTCGTCCACCATCAGGACGGCGCTGGCGGCGAGCGTGGGCGTTTCGTGCATAGCGCTTGCAGTCATTCGGGTCTGGGGAGATCGAACGAAAACGCTGTCCACTCGCCCGGTACGCTGTCGACCACCAACGTGCCGCCGTGGCGCTGCACGATGCCATAACTCACGCTCAGACCCAGTCCGAGGCCGGCCCCGACGTCACGGGTGGTGAAAAAAGGCTCGAAGACCCGCCCGATCTGCTCAGGGCCGATGCCTTGCCCGTTGTCGCGCACCGACAGCCACAGTCGGTGACCACGCTCCTGCACCCGAACCTCGATGCGTGGATGCTCGCGAGCGGCTTTTTCAAGCGCGTGGGCGGCATTGCTGAACAGGTTGATCAACACCCCGATGATGCCGGGCTCATCGCCCAGCACGTGGGAGTCTTGTGGCATCTCGATCTGCACGTCGACTCCCTTGAGTTCATGCCCGGCCAGGCGCAGCGAGGACCGCACCGCGTGTTCCAGCAGGAAGGGGCGCAGACTGGCTTCACCAGGCTTCTGGTAAGCGAAGGTCTTAAGGTCTGTGACGATGTTCTGGATGCGCTCCATGCCTTCGCGCGCGTCTTGCAGGCTCTCGCGCAGCATGTCGTCGGCTTTGGCTACCGGGAGGGTCTGGGCCATCTGAATGGCCATCAGGCTGTAGTTGACCGGGTTGTTCAGCTCGTGCAGCAAACCTGCCGACAAGGTGCCCAAGGCTGCCATTTTTTCGCGCTGCAGCAGTTGCCCTTTGATCTCGGCCAGGGCTTTGTTCTGCTGGACCAGCGCGTCTTTTTGCTGCTGCACCTCGAGTTGCAAGTCGTAGGTCTGGCGCCGTTGGCGGCCTCCATAAATGGAGACAGTGACCGCAATCACAGCGTAAAACACCATGAACAGCACCTGGCCCAACAACACAGGCCACGATTGCACTCCCTGTGATCTGAGCAGGCAAGCCAGCAAATAAATCAAGATGGTGAAAGCCGAAAATCCCACCGCTTCCTTGACGGTCAACGGTAGGAATATCCCGATCCCTGAGATGCCGAATGTCAATCCGACAAAGTAAATCGATGCCTCGCCATCGGTGACGTAGATCATCCAGGCAATCATCAATTGCGGCAGCGCGATCCAGAAGTAGGTCAGCACCTTGATGTGATGCTCTCCCCAAGGTTCTCCGTAGGTCCACAAGGTCACGCCGATCAACACCGCCACCAACGCACGTGCCCAAGCAAACTCAAATTGGTGCTCGGGGTAGAACATGGTGTCCAGTCCGACTCCGCCCAGAATCAAGATCATGGCGACCACACAAGTCACCCGGCTGTAGAACAGGAGGTGCTGTTGCAAGGCCTCCTCGAAGCTGGCTGGCAAGCGGCGGGTATTCATGAGACCTGAGACCTCTATGAGCTCACAAGGGCTTCACCGATTCAGCAAACAGATTGACGCCTGTGGCGTCCGTGTAGGTCTTCACATTGGGTAAGGAACCTGGAAACAAGCGAACCAGCCCCGCTTCGTCACGGTAAATCAGGTACCACTCCATGAAGTGCTCCATCCAGTGCCGCTCGGGATTGTTGACATGCACATTGGTGACCAAAATGGTGCCGCCCGGCCGAAGGTACCGGTCAAAATACGCGATCAACCGTGTACAAGCCTTGTCCGCCAAGTAGTCGAAAAGGCCCGCGCAGTAGATGTAGTCATACTGAGAGTCTGGAGGCACATCTTGGTCGCGCGATGTTCTTTTCAGCAATTGATGTACCGATTCGTGCCTCAAACTGAATTTGAGCGGAGGCCGATTCGCTTGACGGGCCGACTCACTCAAGCGCTGCTGGGTGTACTGCAATGTCTCTTCACTGAAGTCCATCAATGTGATGTCGAGGTGCGCCAAGTCGTCTGGCGCTTGTGCCAGTCGCTGCAACTCACCAGCAGGACCACACCCCACATTGAGAATCCTAAATGGCCGACTTTCACCCAAGGCGTTTTGAGCGAGCGAACGCAAGCGCTCAAACAAGATGTCCACACGGTTGCGATGGGCCTGAGCCACGCCTGCCTGCAGAAACATGAAGTTGACCATCTCGAAGTAAGTCGAAGGTCCTTCTCTGGGATCACCCAGAATCTGGTTGACCATCTGATAGTCACCGGCATAGCCCAGCGGCTTTGCGAACGTGCGGTACACAAACGGCGCCCGCAAAACCAGCGGATGCACGGCTGCCTGGGCAAAAGCGCGGTGAGCCGACTCCAGATCGGGCGGCACTTTGGCCGCCTCTTCTTCAAATCGGAGCAGGTAACCCCTGCCTTTGGTCAGCAACGGCAGCGCAATCTCATAAAAAACGTCGTCGCGAACCCGCCCTCGCGCATCACGGGGCAGGCCGGCGGTGATATCTGCCTGATCTAACCAGCGGGTCACTTCGGAAAAGTAGGCCCTCAGGTCGTTCACCACCACCTGATAAGCCTGCCCAATCTGGGAGCGACCATCCCATTCCTGAATGAAAGAGGCCACCGCGTCGGCAACCGTGCGAGCGTCATGCCCAATGCCACCCAGATCATTCCATTCATCAATCAGGGTGACCGATACCACCGCCATCAGGCCGGTGTTCAGCAGACTCACCACCACCGCCTTGCCTTTGTAGATGTGCCGATCCCCCGAGCGGATGGTGAGCTCGTTGAGCACCTCGCTGACCTGCACGATGGAGTACGGGTTGTAGATCTCCATCACCAGTGCACGCCGCTGCAGGCTGGTGAGGGTGCCGCGAGCGGCCTCGCCCTGGCTGTTGCGAAAGGTGACGACAGGGTCGAAAGGGCGCTGGAGCTGCACGGTGAGTGGCAAAAGCAAAGGGCTTTGGTACAAGCCCCTGAATGTAGTCCCTGGCCCGTAGTTTAGTCAGATTGCATTACCTGCTCACACAGGTTTGTTGCGCTGGTGACGAGATCCACTGCCAGCGGTGTCCTCAGCACAAGCGCAGCGTGAACCCTCAGCGGGTGGCAGAACCCTTCCTCGGGCTCCACAAAAGGCCATGCCCTAGCGCCCGATGGCGCCCTCAGGGATGGTGGTCACCGGGTCGCCCATGGCCAGCCGACGCCACCGCCGACACGGCGGACTCACACAACCATCAAGAATCAATGCACCAGCAAGGCATTCACCCGCTTGACATAAGCGGCTGGATCGTCAGGCAAACCGCCCTCGGCCAACAATGCCTGGTCAAACAGGATTTGCGCCAGGTCGTCAAAGGCGGCGCTGTTCTCCAGCTTCTTGACCAGCGCATGCTCGGCGTTGACTTCCAGGATGGGTTTGACCTCGGGCGCTTTTTGCCCGGCAGACTTGAGCATGCGTGCCAGCTGGGTGGAGTACTCACCGTCTTCCACCACCAGACAGGCGGGCGAGTCCACCAGGCGGGTGGTCACGCGCACGTCCTTGGCCTTGTCCTTGAGGCTTTCCTTGAGTTTGTCGAGCACCGGCTTGAAGGCTTCTGCGGCCTGTTCGGCGGCCTTCTTCTCTTCTTCGTCCTGCAGCTTGCCCAGGTCCACCGCACCCTTGGCCACGCTCTGCAGCGGCGTGCCATCGAACTCGTGCAGGAAAGACAGGGCCCACTCGTCCACCCGGTCGGTCATCAGCAGGACCTCGATGCCCTTTTTCTTGAATACTTCCAGCTGTGGGCTGCTCTTGGCGGCGGGCAGGCTGTCGGCGGTGATGTAGTAGATCGCTTCCTGGCCCTCTTTCATGCGCGCCTTGTAGTCGGCGAGGCTGACGTTGACCGTGTCGCTTTGTGTTGAGGCGAAACGCAGCAGCTTAGCGAGCTTGTCGCGGTTGGCGAAATCTTCACCCAGGCCTTCCTTGAGCACCGAGCCAAACTCGGCGTAGAACGCACTGTATTTGCCCGCGTCTTTTTCGGCGGCGGCCTTGTCTTGCTCGCTGACCACGTCGGTCACGCCGTCGGGGCTTTCCGCGGCTTGGGGCGCCACGTCCTTCTTGGCCAGGTCTTCCAGCATGGCCAGCACGCGGCGGGTGTTGCCCTCACGGATCGCCTTCACGTCGCGGCTTTCCTGCAGCAGCTCGCGGCTGACGTTCAGCGGCAGGTCGGCCGAATCGACCACGCCCTTGACCCAGCGCAGGTACGAAGGCATCAGGCTCTCGGCCTCGTCCATGATGAAAACGCGCTTGACGTAGAGCTTGATGCCCGCCTTGCGGTCGCGGTTCCAGAGGTCGTGCGGCGCCTTGGCCGGGATGTAGAGCAACTGCGTGTATTCGGTGCTGCCTTCGACGCGGTTGTGGCTCCAGGCCAGCGGCGCGTCCTGGTCGTAGCTGAGGTTCTTATAGAACTCGGTGTACTGTTCGTCGGAGATGTCTTTTTTGGCACGCGCCCAGAGCGCGTTGGCCGAGTTGACGGCTTCCCACTCTTCTTTGGTCACGTACTCGCTTTTCTCGGCGTCCCACTCTTCCTTCTGCATCAGGATGGGCAGGCTGATGTGGTCGGAGTACTTGGTGATCAGCGACTTGAGCTTCCAGTGGCTCAAGAACTCGGTCTTGTCTTCGCGTACATGCAGGGTGATGGTGGTGCCGCGCGCGGCGCGCTCGATGGTTTCCACCTCGAAGTCGCCCGTGCCGCCGCTGGTCCAGCGAACACCTTCGGCTGCGGGCAGACCGGCGCGGCGGCTTTCCACCACGATCTTGTCTGCGACGATAAAGCCCGAGTAGAAGCCCACGCCGAACTGGCCGATGAGCTGGGCATCCTTTTTCTGGTCGCCACTGAGGTGGCTCATGAAGTCCTTGGTGCCGCTCTTGGCGATGGTGCCCAGGTGCTCCACCGCTTCGGCCTGGCTCATGCCGATGCCGTTGTCGGTGATGGTGATGGTTTTGGCTTCCTTGTCGAATGCCACGCGCACATCGAGATTGGGTGCGTCTTCAAACAGCGCGGCGTTGTTCAGGCCTTCAAAGCGCAGCTTGTCGCAGGCGTCTGACGCGTTGGACACCAGCTCACGCAGGAAAATCTCGGGGTTGGAATACAGCGAGTGGGTGACCAGGTGCAGCAGCTGGGCTACCTCGGCCTGGAAAGACAGGGTTTGTTTGCTCATGGGTCTGAAATGAGATGAAGAACAGGGAGGCGCCGGACCAAGCGGCCACAAGGCGCATAGTTGGGCACTTGTGGGCGCCATGGAGCTTTTCAAGCCCTCTCGGACAGGGAGCGGGAGTCAGACCGAACGGTCGGCAAAGCGCCCGTTGAGATAGGCAATGATGCTCTTGGAGTCGGCCAGCCATTGCGTCTGTCCGTTCTCGTCGATGATGCGCAGGCAGGGTACCTTGGTAGCGCCGCTGCCTTGTTGCAGTTCGGCACGGTGGGCACTGTTGTGCTGGGCATCGCGTTGCTCAATGGAAAGCGAGAGGCGGCGCATTTCCTGGCGCACCTTGATGCAGAACGGGCAGGTGCGGAACTGGTAGAGCACAAGCGCCCGGCACTGCTGATCCACGGCGGCTTGTGCCGCAGGCTCGCGCACCAGGCCGCTGGGCTGGGTAAGGCGCTCTTTGAGCAGCATGAACGGGCCGAGCACGGTGCGCACGGTTCGGAAAAAGGCTCGAATAACGGATTTCATGTGTCGGATGAGGTGGGGTGCTTACCGGGATGGAAGGGTTGGACCGTCGGGGCAGCGGGCAGCCACTGTCGGCCCACACAAACCCCGAGGGTAGCGAGCCGCTTGGCCATGCGCAGCACAGCCTTGTCTTTGCTCAACAGCACAGCGCGGTGGATCACGGCCAGATCGATGAACTTCTGGTCGTCGGCGTCTTTGCAGGTGTACGGCGCTTTGGGGGCGGCTTCTGTCATTTGAGCGCGGGCATCAAAGGCAGTGAGCACCGCATCGGCCGTCAGCTCGCGCGCGGCCATGCGCCGCAACACCTGCGGATACGCGAGCACGCGGCTCAGTTCTTCGCGCATCACCGCCGTCGCGAGCCAAAGCGTCTGCGGCTCGTCCAGGGCGGCGCGCAGTGGCACGGTAGCCGGGTCTTCATAGACAAACAGGTCGAGCACGACGTTGGTGTCGAGCACCAGGATCGGAGGTGTCATTGGTCAGACAGCGATGTGTTGCCTTGTCGCCTCGCTGTCAGGTCAAAGCGGAACAGGCGGCACTCGATGGGCCCGTTCCAAAGCGGCACGCGACGCGACTCCTTGAAGCGCATCTTGCCGGGCAATTTCAGGTCGGGCGTGAGCAGCCAGGCACTCCAGCCTGCGTAATGGCTTTTCCAGTGGGCGGCCAGGCGGTTGAAGAAGTCGCTGCCTTCGGCGTCGGCGCTGCCGTCGCTCAGCTGCGCACTCTCTCGGCCGGCGCCGCCAGAGCCACCGACGCTGAAGGTACGCGCAGCGCGACCGCCGGAGCTGGCACCTTGGCGCTCCGTGGCGCGCTCGGCGGCATTGCGACCGGCCACGCCAGCGGCGGTGATGCGTTCGCCGTAGGGCGGGTTGAGCAAGAGGATTCCGGGCACGGGTGTGGGTGGCAGGCGCTGCAGCGCGTCGCCGCCACGCAACTCCAGCGCATGGGCCACACCGGCGCGCTCGGCGTTGCGCTGCGCGAAGTCGACCATGCGGAAAGCCACGTCGCTGCCGAAGACGATGGGGGCATGGCCTTCGGGCCAGTCGCGGATGTCGCGCTCGGCTTCGTCCTGGATGGCGGTCCACACATGGGGCTGAAAGGGCACCAGCTTTTCAAACGCGAACCGGCGCAGCAGTCCGGGCGCGATGCGCAGCGCGATCTGCGCAGCCTCGATCACCACCGTGCCGCTGCCGCAGCAGGGGTCGTACAGCGGGGTAATGGCGTCCAGCGATTCGGCCTCGCCGCCGTTCCAGCCGGTGGCGGCGATCATGGCGGCGGCCAGGGTTTCTTTCAGCGGCGCGTCGCCCTTGTCCTCGCGCCAGCCGCGCTTGAACAGCGGCTCGCCCGAGGTATCGATGTAGAGCGTGAGTTCTTCGGTGGTCACGTGCGCGTAGATGCGCACATCGGGCCAGGTGGTGTCCACACTGGGGCGCTCGCCGCGCTTGTCGCGGAAGCGGTCGCAGATGGCGTCCTTGATCTTGAGCGCCGCAAAGTTCAGGCTGGTCAGCGGGCTGTGTTGCGCGGTGATCTCGACCTTGATGGTCTGCTTGGGCGTGAACCAGATTTCCCATGCGATCTCGCTGGCGGCGTTGTACAGGTCTTGCTCGCTGCGGTAGCCGCCGTGCCAAAGCTGCACCAACACCCGTTGAGAAAGCCGGCTGTGCAGATTCAGGCGCATGGCGTCGCGCCACGAGGCCTTCACGCCTACCCCGCCTCGCGCCTTGAAGGCCAGCGGCTCCCCGGTGATGTGCTGCACCTCATCGGCCAGCATGTCCTCCACGCCAGCGGCGCAAGGGAGGAAGAGTTTGAGTTGGTTCATGACAGTCTTCGAAATGCTGCGCGAAAAAGGAAGGTGGTGGTTGCCAGCAGCGGCGCCCTGCTTCCGGTACATGCCGCAGAACCGGCTTTGCCGGGCCGCTGGCATGGCCCCCTGGGGGTGACGCGAAGCGGCGCGGGGGGTTACAAACTCTTCCGCAAATTCGCGGGCGCAATGCGCAGCGCCTCGCGGTACTTGGCCACGGTGCGACGCGCGCATTCGATACCCTGCTCCTTGAGCAGGTCGGAAAGCTGGTTGTCGGACAAGGGTTTCTTGGGCTCTTCGGCAGCAATGAACTGCTTGAGCAGGGCGCGCACCGCCGTGCTCGACGCGTTGCCGCCGGTTTCGGTGCCCAGGCTGGAGCCAAAGAAATACTTGAGTTCGTAAGTGCCGAAGGGTGTGGCCATGTACTTGGCGGTGGTCACGCGGCTGATGGTGGATTCGTGCAGGCCGAGTTCGTCGGCGATCTCGCGCAGCACCAGCGGGCGCATGGCCAATTCGCCGTGCATGAAAAAATTGCGCTGGCGTTCGACGATGGCGCTGGAGACGCGCAGGATGGTGTCAAAGCGCTGCTGGATGTTCTTGATGAACCAACGGGCTTCTTGCAGGCGCTGCTGCATGGCGGCGTGACCCGCTTCGCCACCGGCCTCGCGCGATCCCCGCCCGCCCCGCAGGGCATTGGCATACACGTCATGCACCCGCAGGCGCGGCATCACCTCGGGGTTGAGGATCACCTTGAAGCCTCGGCCTGCGCGGGTGACGATCACATCGGGCACCACTACGTTGCGCTCCACATCCACAAAACGCCGCCCTGGCTTGGGCTCCAGCCGAGCAATCGCCGCCAACGCGGCGCGCACTGTCTCGTCGTCGGCGCCGCAGAGCGCGCACAGGCGTTTGACGTCGCGCTTGGCCAGCAACTCCATCGGCTGCTCGCAAATGCACAGTGCGGCCTGGGTCACCGGGCTATTGCGAAGCTCTTCGACCTGCAATCGCAAACACTCGGCCAAGTCCCGCGCACCCACGCCGGTGGGGTCCAGCCCTTGCAGCCATTCAAGCGCTTCGCGCAACTGCCCCTGTATGCTTTCCAGGGTCACAAAATCCGGCTCTGCCGGAGATCCGCTGGCGTTCAAATGCCACCAGGCACGGGCCAGCTCATACAACGGATCGGCTAGGTAGCCGTCGTCATCCAGGGACTCGATCAGGAAGTACAGAAGCGCCTGTTGCGACTCGCTCAGGCGCAGGCAGCGGGCCTGATCATGCAAATGGCTTTGCAGGCTGACCGGAGCGCGTGCAAGGTCGGCTGCGGAAGCGACGTCGTCGTCATCGCTTGATGATCCATTTTGGCGGGCTGGCGCGTCGCCCCCCCACTCGCTGTCGCCGGGCGCCATCTCCACCGTGCCATCGCCCTCCCAGCTTTCTTCAACAGGGGCAGCACCATCGATCTGCCGCTCCAGCTCATCGGCCTGGCGGTCAGGCGTTGTCGACGCCTCCCACTCCGGTGCAGCTGCGGGTCGTTCGACATCGGACAGGGCCACTTCGGCCATCTGCTCGCCTGGGCTCACCGGGGTATCGGCTTGCTCCAGCCCGAAAGCCTCGCGCTCTGCGACATCGTCGTTGCGTTCGAGAAAAGGGTTTTCGTCGAGCATCTGCTCGACTTCCTGTGCCATCTCCAGCGTGGACAACTGCAGCAGCCGGATCGACTGCTGCAATTGGGGCGTCAGCGCCAGGTGCTGCGAAACCCGCAGTGAAAGGCCCTGTTTCATGCCGTTCACATTCGGAAGTTTTCGCCCAGGTACACACGGCGAACCTCGGCGTTTTCGATGATTTCTTCCGTGGTCCCACTCGCCAGCACATGGCCATCGCTGATGATGTAGGCATGGTCACAGATGCCCAAGGTTTCGCGCACGTTGTGATCAGTGATCAGCACACCGATACCGCGTGACTTGAGAAAACTGATAATGTGCTGGATCTCCAGTACAGCGATGGGATCGATACCGGCAAAAGGCTCGTCCAGCAAGATAAAGCGTGGCCGGGTGGCAAGTGCGCGCGCGATCTCCACTCTGCGCCGCTCGCCGCCAGACAGGGAGGGCGCGGGCGAATCGCGCAAATGATCGACGCGCAGGTCTTTGAGCAGTTCATCGAGCTGCCGGTTGATCTCCGGCTCTGTCAAAGGTTGACCAGTGGCATCGAGTTGAAGCTCGAGCACGGCTCGCACATTTTGGGATACGGTGAGCTTGCGAAAAATCGAAGCTTCTTGCGGAAGGTAGCCCAGTCCCAAACGGGCGCGTCGGTGGATCGGCAGGCGCTCAATGCGATTGCCATCCAGCAGAATCTGACCATCGTCAGCACGCAAAAGGCCCACGATCATGTAAAAGGAAGTCGTTTTCCCGGCCCCGTTGGGACCCAGCAAACCAACCACCTTGCCCTTGTCCACCGACAATGAAACGTCTTTGACCACCTGCCGGCTGCCGTAGGATTTCTTCAGGCCTTTGACTTCCAGACTGCTGTACACCGCCATCGGTGGCGGTGTCTCGACCGCAACAGATGTCACTGCTTTTTCTCGTTCAGCGTTGAGCTGGACCGCAATTTCGCTGGATCGCCCTGGGCAGGCCTAGCAGAACCTGACCGCTCCTCCTCAGGAATTGGGGTGAGCATGGCACGCACCCGACCGGATGGGTTGGCAGCGGTGCGAGCGGTGGGCCCACCCTTGACCGTGAACACTTCGGTCAGGCTGTTGTAGGTGATCTGATTGCCCAGGCTCTCGTCGTTGAGCTGGGTCCCCCTGTATCGCCGCAACACCGCAGCGCCGGAGAGCACCACCGTCTGGTTCTTGCTGTCGTATTCAATGCGCTCGCCTTCGCCCTCGATCCATTCATCGAGACCCTCCCGCTTCTGGCGGAAAAAACCGGGCGCCTCGGGCGTTCCGGTCAACACACCGAACTGGTTGCCCTGAGGGTCCTGGCGGACGTCCATTTTGGCCCCGCGCATGATGATGGTGCCTTTGGTGACCAGCACATTGCCGGTGAACACGCTGGCCTGTCGGGTATCTTCATACCGCAACGCATCGGCCTCGATGTTCATGGGCTTGTCCTTGTCGGCCAGTTCGGCATGGGCCGCGCCCATGAAAAAGCAGGCCAGTGCCAGAGACCAGGAGAGAGCGCGTCGGAGGGGTGGGGTGTGGAGTGTCGGCATAGCAGAAGCAGGGCACAAATCTTGCATTCATTGTAACGGCGCATTCACGCTTTGTTGCACCTGAAGCAAACGCCAGTGGTTCAAGGCCAGCAACAGGGCTGACCCGAATTTACAGGCGCTGCCTCAGCTGCCTCAGCTGCTGCGGCTCTGGGCGATCAGCGTGTCAGCAATGAGCAGTGTTTTGGGCCCTTGGCCACTGATGTAGAACCGCCCCGCCACCCCCAGCGCAGGAGTGCCTTCCACATCATAGGCGTCTTGCAGGCGCACCGCCTGCTCAGCCGCCTTGGCTGCGGCGCCGTTGTACTGCTTCAAGAACGCGTCCCGCGACACGCCCTGGCGAACCACCCAGTCAAGGATCACCGGGTCGGTGGTCAGTGGCAGGCGTTCTTCATGGATCGCATGAAAGACTTTTTCATGCAAACGATCCACCAAGCCCAGACCTTCGAGCGCGAAATACAGGCGCTGCATTGGCACAAATGCCGGGTTGAAGGCAACCGGACGGCGCAGCACCTTGACATCTGCCGGGAGGTTTTTCATCCAGGTGCTCATCAGCGGCTCGAAGCGGTAGCAGTGGATGCAGCTGTATGAGAAGAACTCCACCACCTCCACCTGCCCCGACGAAGCACTGACGGGCGCCGGCTTGGCCAAGCGCCGGTAGTCTTCACCCTCCTTGAATCCAATACGCTGTGCCTGGGCCACTTGCGGCAAACCGCCCAGAGCCAGGGTCACACCGGCGGCGGCGAGAGAATGGGAAAAATCACGACGTTGCATCTTCAGACTCCTTGTGTGTCCTTTTGGGGAAAGCGCTGGCTGTTAGTTCCAGCCAGCCCGTTTCGCATGCACTGCCACCGCTCTACCGCTGGATGCGCACCAGTGCAGCTTCAACGCCATTGACCGCCAGCTGGGCCAGCGTGGCATCTGCAACGGCACGCTGGCCAAACGGCCCGATCCGCACCCGGAAGACGGGTCGGCCATTTTGCTCGCGCTCGGTGATGTCCGCAGAGATGCCCAGCATACCCAAGCGCGCGCGCTGGGCCTCGGCATCTTCCGGAGTACGGAACGCGCCTGCCTGAACAAAATAGGTGAAGGCTTCGACCGGTGGGCTGGCTTCGGAAGCGCCACCCGAGTCCTGAGCCGCCAGACGGGATCTCGCCAGGTCACCAATCGGATCGGCTTGGCTGGGTGCCAGAGCAGCTTCGGCAACATCGGGGGTGTCCGGCAATACCACCGGAGGCTGCGCAGGCTCTGGCAGCAAAGCAGGCTGCGGATCGGTTGGCAATGGCACCTGAGGCCCCACGAGCTTGGCGTTGGGATTCCAACCCCGCAAGCGCTCGGCTTCTTCAGCTTCCTGGGCAGGGGTTCGGGAAATGCCACGGTCCACAAAAGGCACTGGCACCCGCGCCACGTAAAGGGCCACTGCCAGGGCAATGCCCAGCCCGACCACAAGCCCGACGACAAAACCGGACAGTGTGCCGCCGCGCTGAAGGCGCCGCCTGGCGCTTGTTGGTTTCATAAGTTCAGAGGTGAAAACATCACATTTTTTGCGGAGCGCTCACGCCCAGCACCGCCAGGCCATTGTGCAACACCTGCGCGGTGGCCCGGACCAGGGCTAGGCGTGCCAGCTTGACCGCTTCGTCGTCCACCAGGATGCGCTCGGCATCGTAGTAGCTGTGGTATGCGGCGGCCAACTCGCGCAGATAGAAGGTCACGTCGTGCGGGGCAAAGTCGCGCGCCGCGCCACTCAGCATGGCCGGGTACTTGGCCAGCAGCAGCATCAGCGCCTGCGCAGCCGGGGTTTCCAGCGGCGACAGGTCAGCGCCCGCCAGCGAAGCGACATCGCCGCCCCAGGCGGCCAGCACCGAGCAGATGCGCGCGTGGGCGTATTGCACGTAATAGACCGGGTTGTCGTTGTTCTTCTGCACCGCCAGGTCGACGTCGAAGGTGTATTCGGTGTCGGGCTTGCGGCTGAGCAGGAAGAAGCGCACAGCGTCTTTGCTGGTCCACTCGATCAGGTCGCGCAGCGTGACGTAGCTGCCAGCGCGCTTGCTGATCTTGACCTCTTCACCGCCTTTGACCACGCGCACCATGGTGTGCAGCACGTAGTCGGGGTATCCGGCCGGGATGCCGACGTCGGCCGCCTGCAGGCCGGCGCGCACCCGGGCGATGGTGCCGTGGTGGTCGGTGCCCTGGATGTTGATCACCTTGCTGAACCCGCGCTCCCACTTGGCGATGTGATAGGCCACGTCGGGCACGAAGTAGGTATACGAACCGTCGCCCTTGCGCATGACGCGGTCCTTGTCGTCGCCGTAGTCGGTGGACTTGAGCCACAGCGCGCCGTCCTGCTCGTAGGTCTTGCCGTTGGCGACCAGTTTGTTCACCGTGGCTTCGACGCGGCCGCTGGTGTACAGGCTGGATTCGAGGTAGTAGTGGTCGAATTTCACCTGAAAGGCCTGCAGGTCCAGGTCCTGTTCGTGGCGCAGGTAGGCCACCGCAAACTGGCGGATGCTGTCGAGGTCGTTGACGTCGCCGCTGGCGGTGAACGCGCGGTCGTCGGCCTGCACCGTTTTCTTCGCCAGAAAGTCGTTGGCGATGTCCTGGATGTAGTCACCGTTGTAGGCGGCTTCGGACCATTGCGGGTCGCCGGGCTTGAAGCCTTTGGCACGCAGCTGGGTGCTGTTGGCCAGCGTGCCGATCTGCACACCGGCGTCGTTGTAATAGAACTCGCGGTGCACGTCCCAGCCCTGCGTCTGGTACAGGCTGCAGATGGCGTCGCCCAGCGCGGCCTGCCGGCCATGGCCCACGTGCAGCGGGCCGGTGGGGTTGGCGGAGACAAACTCCACCATCAGGCGCTGGCCGTTGGACTTTTGCTGCCCGAAGCAGACACTGGCCTCCAGCACCTCACGCACGACCTGCTGCTTGGCGGCGGGCGTCAGGCGCAGGTTGAGAAAACCGGGGCCGGCGATCTCGATGTCCGCCACCCACTGCTGGTAGACCGGCTGGTCCATGAGCGCGGCCTTGAGCTGCTCGCCCACTTGGCGCGGGTTGAGCTTGAGTGGCTTGGCCAGTTGCATGGCGGCAGTGACGGCGAAGTCGCCGTGGGCAGCCACCTTGGGCGACTCGAAGGCGGCCTTGGCACCGGCGCCGGGTGAAAGCTGGTCCAGCGCCTGGGCCAGGCCAGTCAGCAGTTCTTGTTTGATTTTGAGCATAAGGCCGGGATTTTAGGTTGCCAGCTCGGACATCGCAGACCGCCACTCAGCCAGGCGCTGGCGGCAGGGCCGCATGGGCCGCCGCCTTCACCGCCTGTGTCAGCCGCTGTGCGGACAACGACTCGCGCGCCCAGTGCTGCCAGTACAGAGTCACGTCCACCGAGGCGCCGGACAGCATCTCCTGCAGGCCAGGGCGGTTGCCCAGGTCCTGCTCGGGCACCATGCCCCAGCCCAGGCCCAGCTCGATCGCGCGCTCGAAGGCGTCCACTGCCGGGGCAAAGTGGCGCGGGTAGTTCGGCTGTTTGAGACCGAAGTGCTGCTCCAGGAATGCGTCCTGCAGCGCGTCCTTGCGGTTGAAGATGATGGCCGGGTGCGCCAGCAGCTTGTGCGGCGACACGGCGCCGCGCGGCGTGCGGCAGCGCTGCACCACCTCGGGCGCGGCCACGCAGCGGTAGCGCATCACGCCCAGCGGCTCGGCCACGCAGCCGCGCATGGGAGCGGCCAGCGTGGTCACGCAGCCGATCACGTCGCCGCTTTTGAGCGCGTCGTGCGTGTGGTCCTGGTCGTCGATCACGATCTCCAGCAGCAGCCGGTGACGATGTAGCAGCGGCGCCACGCCGGGCAGGAACCAGCTGGCCACCGAATCGGCGTTGATCGCCACGCTCAAAGACTGCCAGCTCGCTCCAGCTTTGGTCCCGCTGCCGCCTTGCAGCCCGCCCAGCAGATCGGCCTCCATGAGCCGCAGTTGCTTCACATGCGCCAGCAATGCCTGGCCCGCCGCCGTGGGGCGCACCGTCTTGCCGCGCACCAGCAGGCGCTGACCCAGGTGCTCTTCCAGCGCCTTGATGCGCAACGACACCGCCGCGAGCGTGAGGGACAGCGACTGCGCGGCCGGGCCGAAGCCGCCGTGCTCGATCACGGCGGCGAGTGCTTCCAGCTGGCGGGCGTCGAGCATGATTTCATTGATTATTTATTGACTGATCAGAGTTTAAGTTAACTTTGTTTAAACGAAAGGACCATCAGGGCACACTGACGGCCAGTTCTACACAACAACACCTTGTCTTTCTGGAGTCCGCCATGGTCATCAGCATCCCTACCTTCACCGCCGGCATGGTCCTGAGCATTTCGCTCATCATGGCCATCGGCCCGCAGAACGCGCACGTGCTGCGCATGGGCCTCCAGCGCCAGCACCTCTGGCTCACGGTGGCGGTGTGTGCCCTGGCCGATGTGGTGCTGATCAGCCTGGGCGTGTTCGGCCTGGCGCAGCTCGGCGGCCTGTCGGACAAGCTGATGGGTGCGCTGATCGGCGCCGGTGTACTGTTCCTTGGCGTGTACGGTTGGCAGGCGTTTCAGCGTTTCCTGAAACCGCAGACCTTGAATGCGCTGGACGCGGGCGAGAGCGGCGCCCAAACGGAACCGGTGACGACAACGCGCCAGGCCGTGCTGTCGGCGCTGGCCTTCTCCTGGCTCAACCCGCACGCCTGGTTGGACACAGCCGTGCTGATCGGTACCGCCTCGCTGGCCTATGGACAGGGCAGCACCGCCTTCGGACTGGGTGCCGCGACCGGTTCGCTGGTCTGGTTTCTGCTACTGGGCGCTGCCGCCTTCTGGCTGGGCCGACGGCTCAACTCGCTGCACATCTGGCGTGTGCTGGACGGTGCTGTCGCGCTCATGATGTGGGGCACGGCGGGCTGGCTCCTGACCTCGCTCGTTTGACCCCCCGCGCCGCGCTGCGCGCGCCACCCCCCCAGGGGGCAACACCAGCGGCCCGGCAAAGCCGGTTCCGCGGTGTTCTGGTCTGAGCCACCGCTGGCGTTGCACCCGTCCTGATACTGCCCCCACAGCATTCGAAGGTTTCGCAGATGAACACCCTCCGCCCAGCCAACGCCCCCGTCACGATCTTCGGCCCGGACTTCCCGTTTGCCTACGACGACTGGCTCGCGCACCCGCGCGGCCTGGCCTCGCTGCCCGCCAGCGCGCACGGCACCGAAGTCGCCATCGTCGGCGCGGGCATGGCGGGCATGACCGCTGCTCACGAGCTGATGAAGCTCGGCCTCAAGCCCGTCATCTACGAGGCTTCGCGTATGGGCGGGCGGCTGCGCTCGCAGCCATTCGAGGGCGGCCAGGGTGTGGTGGCCGAGCTGGGCGGCATGCGCTTCCCGGCCTCATCCACCGCCTTCTTTCACTACGTGAACCTGCTGGGGCTGGAAGCAACGCCCTTCCCCAATCCGCTCACGCCCGCTGCGGGCAGCACGGTGGTGGATCTGGAAGGCCAGACCCACTATGCACGCACCCTGGCCGACCTGCCGCCGCTGTTCACCGAAGTGGCCGACGCCTGGGCGGCGGCGCTGAACGAGCTGGGTTTCGGCGACCTGCAGCAGGCGCTGCGCCAGCGCGACGTGCCGCGCCTCAAGGCGCTGTGGAATGCGCTGGTACCGCTCTGGGACGACCGCACCTTCTACGACTTCGTGGCGCAGTCGAAGGCCTTCTCGAAACTCTCGTTCCGCCACCGCGAGGTGTTCGGGCAAGTGGGGTTTGGCACCGGCGGCTGGGACTCGGACTTTCCCAACACCCTGCTGGAAATCCTGCGCGTGGTGCTGACCGGCTGCGACGAGGACCAGCACCTGATCGTGGGCGGCGTGCAGCAGGTGCCGCTGGGCCTGTGGGCGCACGCCCCCGAGCAGATCACACACTGGCCGGTCGGCACCTCGCTGGCTAGCCTCCACGGCAGTGCTACGCGGCCCGGCGTCACCGCCATCCGCCGGGTGAAGAAAGGCCCAAGGTCGGGTCAGCTGGCCGTGACCGACCGCTGGGGCACCGAACGCCACTACCCCGTCGTGCTGGTGACCTGCCAGAGCTGGCTGCTGACGACGCAGATCGCGGTGGAGGAAAGCCTGTTCTCGCAAAAGCTGTGGATGGCGCTGGACCGCACGCGCTACATGCAGTCGAGCAAAACCTTCGTCATGGTTGACCGCCCGTTCTGGAAGGACGTGAACCCCGCCACCGGTCGCGACACCCTGAGCATGACGCTGACCGACCGGCTCACACGCGGCACCTACCTGTTTGACAACGGCCCCGACAAACCCGCCGTGATGTGCCTCTCTTACGCCTGGATGAGCGACGCGCTCAAGATGCTGCCGCACCCACCGGCCAAACGCGTGCAGCTCGCGCTGGACGCGCTGCGCCAGATCTACCCCACGGTGGATATCGCGGGCCACATCGTCGGCGACCCGATCACCATCTCGTGGGAAGCCGACCCGTATTTCCTCGGCGCCTTCAAGGGCGCCCTGCCCGGCCACTACCGCTACAACCAGCGCATGTACGGTCACTTCATGCAAGCCGATTTGCCCGCCGCCGAGCGCGGCATTTTTCTCGCGGGCGATGACGTGTCGTTCACGCCCGCCTGGGTCGAAGGGGCGGTGCAAACGGCGCTCAATGCGGTGTGGGGCATCGTCCACCAGCTGGGTGGACAGTGCCCGCCAGAAAATCCCGGTCCCGGAGAGCTGTATCCGCGCATCGGGCCTGTGGTCTTGCCAGACTGACACGCAAAGCACAGGATCGCGCCATGGAAGACCTGACCGTTGCCCTCTGGCAGACCCCGCACCCGGCCGGCACCGCCGAGGCGCTGGAACGCCTGGACGCGGCCTGCGAACGGGCGCGGGCGCAAGGCGCCGAACTGCTGGTCACGCCGGAGATGTTTCTCACCGGCTACGCCATCGGCGCCGAACGCGTGGCGGCACTGGCCGAGCCGGCCGACGGCCCGCTGGCGCAGGTTGTGGCGGCCAGCGCGGCCCGCCAAGACATCGCCATCGTCTACGGCTACCCGGAACAGAACCCGAACGGCAAGCCCTTCAACGCGGTGCAAGCCATCACCCCCGACGGCACGCGGCTGATGAACACCCGCAAAACCCATTTGTTCGGCGACATGGATCGCGCGCAATTCAGCGCGGGCGATACGGCGGCGCAGGCCTTCGAGTACAAGGGCTGGCGCTTGGGGCTGCTGATCTGCTACGACGTGGAGTTCCCCGAAGCCGTGCGGGGCTTGGCGCTGCAGGGCGCCGATGCGGTGCTGGTGCCCACCGCCAACATGGAACCGTTTGATGAGGTTCAGCGTGTGCTGTTGCCTGCGCGGGCGCTGGAGAACAACCTGTACCTGGCCTACGCCAATGCCTGCGGCAGCGAAGGCACCCTGGCCTACAACGGCCAGAGCTGCGCCTTCGGACCGGACGGCGGCGTGCAACACCGGGCGGACAAAGGCAAACAACTGCTGATCGCCAGGCTGGATGGGGCGGCGCTGCAGCACCGCCAGCTCCATTCTCAACTGCCCAACAGGCGCACCGACCTCTACCGCCCACTCGCTCAGGGCTGAGCGGCTCAGCGTTGGATCACCAGCCAAACGGTCGTTGCTTCGACCGTCTCCACATCGGACACCTTCGGTGGAAAGTGCGCCTGTGGTCGCCGTTCGCGGGGTGGGCGGGGCGGGTGGGCGGGTGGCTCACCAGGGCGGGCAACAGGGTGGATGGGTGTATTGAAGCGCCTGGCCAGCCTTCTGTCCAATACATAATTGCCGACTATCCATCTGTTATACAGATGGAAACACACCAGAGTGAAACTCCGATGGAACTGCGGCAACTCCGATACTTTCTCGCCATCGCTGACCACGGCAGCTTCTCGGCGGCTGCCGAACGGGTGTTTGTCGCGCAGTCCGCGCTGAGCCACCAGATGGCGCAGCTGGAGGCTGAACTGGGGGTTGAACTGTTTCTGCGCAGCCGCCGCGGCGTGGCGCTGACCGAGGCGGGTCAGCGCTTGTACCCCCATGCGGTGTCCATCCTGCGCCAGACCACAGAAGCGGCGCAGGCCGCCCGCAGCGGCAGCGGCGAACCCAGCGGCAAGGTCGTGTTTGGCATTCCGCACAGCGTCTCCCACGCATTGGCCCTGCCGCTGCTGCGCGCGGTGCGCCAGGCCCTGCCGCAGGTGCAACTGGAACTGACGGAAGAACTCACTGGCAACCTCACACCGCAGTTGCGTGCCGGGCAAATCCAGTTGGCCGTGCTGTTTGACGACGGCACGCTGTCCGAATTCCACTGGACGCCGATGCTGCACGAGCGCCTGTACCTGATTGGACCACCACCGGGCAGAGCGCGCCGCGGCGCGCAGGTCACGCTGCGCCAGGCGCTGACGCAGCCGCTGATCCTGCCCGCCCAGCCGCACGGTGTGCGCCCGCTGATCGAGGCAGCTGCCCGCCGCGCCGGCCTGGCGCCCCCGCAGGCGGTCACCGACATCAGCTCCATCAGCATCCTGCGCACCTCGCTGCTGGCCGGGCTGGGGCAGACACTGCTGCCGCTGATGCCGCTGAAGGCGGAGCTGGACGCCGGACTGCTGCAGGCCACGCCGGTGGTGTCACCGCCGCTGGAGCGCTTGCTGGCCTTGTGCGCCTCGGCCCACATCCCGCTGTCGACCGCCGCCCAGGCGGTGGCGCAACAGGTGTTGGCGGTGGCCAGCGGTCTGAGCCGCGACCAGGTTTGGCCGGGTACGCGCCTGGCGCGTCCGAACTGAAGAGCGCGGAGCGCTCAGGCCGTGCGGGGGCGCACCAAGGCCGCTGCGCGTTTGGCTTGTATGCGGGCGGTATCCACGTCGGCGTCGTGCACCAGCGCCACGCCCATGCGGCGCTTGGTGAAGCTCTCGGGTTTGCCGAACAGGCGGATCTTGCTGTTGGGCACGCGCATCGCCTCGTCCACACCGTCGAACACGATGCCCGTGGCCTCCACGCCGCCGTAGATCACGGCGCTGGCGCCGGGGCTCTTGAGCGCGGTGCTCACCGGCAGGCCGAGGATGGCCCGCGCGTGCAACTCGAACTCGTTCTGCCACTGCGTGATCATGGTCACCATGCCGGTGTCGTGCGGGCGCGGGCTCACCTCGCTGAACCAGACTTTGTCGCCCTTCACAAACAGCTCCACGCCGAACAGGCCCAGACCCGACGGCTGGCCGTCGTGTCCCACGCCCAGATCGTCCGTCACCGCCTTGGCGATGCGGCGCGACTCGGCCAGCGCGGTGGCCGTCATCGGGTGCGGCTGCCAGCTCTCGACGTAGTCGCCGCTGACCTGCACATGGCCGATGGGATCGCAGAAATGGGTTTCGATCTGACCGTCGGCACCGAGCGCGCGCACGGTGAGCTGCGTGATCTCGTAGTCGAAATCGATGAAGCCTTCCACGATCACGCGACCCGGACCGACACGGCCACCCGACATGGCGTAGTCCCAGGCGGTCTTCACATCGGCCGGGCCGTCGATCTTGCTCTGGCCTTTGCCGCTGCTGCTCATGACCGGCTTGACGATGCAGGGGTAGCCAATGCCTGGTGTGCCGTTCGCGCCGTCAATGGCCGCCTGCAGTTCTTCCAGCGAGTCGCAGAACCGGTAGGGGCTGGTCGGCAGGCCCAGGGTTTCGGCCGCCAGGCGGCGGATGCCTTCGCGGTCCATCGTCAGTCGCGCGGCGCGGGCGGTCGGCACCACCTTCACCACGCCGGCGGCTTCCAGCTCCTGCAGCACAGGTGTGGCAATCGCCTCGATCTCGGGCACCACCCAGTGCGGCCGCTCGGCCTCGATCAGTGCCTTGAGCTGCGCCGGTTCGCTCATGGTGATGGTGCGCGCGTGGTGCGCCACCTGCTGGCCCGGCGCGTTCTCGTAGCGGTCCACCGCAATGGTCTCCACGCCCAGGCGCTGCAGCGCGATCAGCACCTCTTTGCCCAGCTCGCCGCTGCCCAGCA
>DAIOEI010000004.1:0-19546 GCA_036746335.1 Hydrogenophaga sp.
ACCTTGCGCTGCGCTACGCCGACCGTGTCTGGGTGCTGGACCGTGGGCGCCTGCAAGCCAGCGGAAGGCCTGCCGAGGTACTCACACCCGCACTGCTGCACCGGATATGGCAGGTGCAGGCGCATCAGGTGGCCGACGCCGATGGCTGCCCGCAGCTGCTGACCCGACCCCTTCCAATTCGGCATGATGAGGAAACAACATGAACCTGCTCCATCTGTTCTTGCGGCCTGCAACAGCCCATCCTCCCGTTGACCGTGGCCGCCCAGTATCTAGCGCTGAACAAGAAATTTCACTTGAACACGGTGCTCTGCTGCGGCAGTTGGGCAGCGTGCAGCAGCGCGTTGGCGCGCAGCTGCGCAGCGGCGCGCTGTACCAAAGCCAACTGGAGAGCGAAAACCTGCGTTTGCGCGCCGAACTGGTGACCTTGCGCACCGCCTTGTTCTGGGGCTTGGGTCATGCCGCCTTGTCCCGACCCGCCCATCCCCGAAGATCTGCGTCGAAGGCGGTGACCGACCCCGCCCTGGGAGACGCGCACCGCGTGATCTGTCAGACCGGCTGCGTGGGCCATGCCCATCATTGGCTCGGTGCCGCGGGCCAATGCTTGCGCAGCGGGCAGCCTTGCGACCAGTTGGTCAGCGACTCAGAAGGCGGGTCCTCCTCGGCCACTTATTGAGTAGCAGAGGGGCCTTTTAAAGCAGCATCAGATAACGTCTAAAATGGTCCTCAAACAGCGGCGCCAACACGGCCCCAAACACGATGGGTGCCAGACCATAGCCGCTGCGTTTCAAAATCAGGCCCAACGCGCCGAAACCGATCATCAACCACACATCGAACAAGGATCGTTGGTGGGCATAGACCCCCATGACGCTCAGCAGAACGATCAACGGCATCAAGACTTCCATGGGGATGCGCAGCACCCTCAGCCACAGGTTGACCAGCGGCACGTTCAGGACAAACAGCACCACGTTGGTCACCACCACGCCCCCTATCAAGTGCGTGAAGAGCGCCGAGTGCTGGTCGAACAGGGCCATTCCGGGCGGTATGCCGTGCAACAACAAGGCCCCCAACAAGATCGCCATGGCCGGGTTGGGTGGAATGCCCAACCCAATCAATGGAATCAACCCGGTTTGGGCCGCTGCGTTGTTGGCCGCTTCTGGCCCCGCCACCCCGCTCACATGGCCCTGGTGCCATGCGCGAGGGTCGCGCTGCAAGCGCCGCTCGATGGCCTGGCTGCCCAGCGCCGCCAGCAGGGTGCTACCGCCAGGCAGCATGCCGACCAACGCGCCCACGCCCGCTCCCCGAACGGTGGGCGACGCACTGGCGCGCCATTCGGAGGGTCGGGGCCAGAAGCGCCCCACCGGTGCCAGTTTGCTGTTGGCATGGCGGCCTGTCCAAGAAGCGAGCACCTCACCCAAGCCAAACAGGCCCACGATCAAGGGCACCATGCCCACACCATCCCGCAACTCTGCAACGCCCATCGTCATTCGAGGCACCCCGCCGCCGAAGTCGGCCCCAATGAGTCCGACCAAGGCCCCGACCATCAGCATCGCTGCGTTGCGCAAAGCACCGCCCTGCCCGATACCCACCACAGCCACCGATGCCAACAGGATCAGCAAAGCAATGTGCAGCGGCCCCAGAGCCAGGGAGGCCTTGGCCAGCACCGGTGTGAACCAGGCAATCAGCACTGCCGTGGTCAAACCAGCGAACAAGGAGGCTGCGGCAGCAATCACCAGCGCGACGCCACCGCGCCCGTCCAGCGCCATGCGGTGCCCCTGGTCTGCGGTAACAACCCCAAAAGCTTCCCCGGGGAGGTTGAGCAAGATGGCGGTGGTCGACGACCCGTACTGTGCACCGAAATAGATGGCGCACAAGACGATCAGGGCAGACTCGGCTGGCCAGGTAAACGTCACCGGCAACAAGAGCGCCATGGTGGCGGCAGGGCCAATGCCCGGGAGCAGCCCGACCAAGGTACCCAACACGGCGCCCAGCACAGCGGGGAGCAGCAGCGTGAACAGGAGATCGGTCAAGGGATCCACCACGGCATGGGTGTTCCCAAGCCCCACATGATCAGCCCGTGCAAGCCCGCAGCCAGCCCCGAACCCATCACGGTGGCCCGCTGCCAAGAGCCTGCGGTGACGCGCGCCACAGCCGTGCCACAGATCGCTGTGCTCAACAGCGACCCCAGGAGCGGCATGAGCAACGGAAACAAAACGACGGCTGCCAGCAAAGTCCATGCACCCGGAGCGTGTGGTGCAACTTCACCGACCGGTGGAGGTTTCAGGAGCATGGCCAGGCCACAAAGCGCAAGGCCGCTGGCCAGCAACCAGGGGAAGGCGCCTGGCCCCACCGTGCCTTGATGAACCAGCGGAAGGTTCCGAGCCAAGTAAGCCGCGCCTGCGGCCATGGCCATCAGCATCAGACCCATGGCCCGGGATCGATCAGGTGTGCGCAGAAACTTTGAGGGTGAGATGGAATGGATGAGCATGAGAAAAATACCGGGGGATGAATGCATGCAAATGCGAATGATTATCAGGCCAATGCATAATAACGGCCTACGCTTCGCTTTTCGTCCCGATGTCTTGGCAATGCCTTGCTCAGCCTCCTTCATCCGTCTTTTGAAACCCCGGAGTCCTTCCATTCCTTTGTTGCACCGCTTGCCCCGCCGCTCCCTGGTTGCCGTCGCCGCCATTGCCACCTTGTCCATGGGGTTCACCGTCCCTTCAGCTGCCAGCACCTGGCCGTCAAAGCCCGTCCGCCTCGTGGTGGCCTCTGCTGCCGGTGGCAACGCCGATGTGGTCACCCGCCTGATGGCCCCGGAAATCGAAAAGCGCCTGGGACAGCCGGTGGTGGTGGAGAACCTGCCGGGTGCATCCGGCATGCAGGGAACGGAAGCCGTGGCCAAAGCCACCGACGGCCACACTTTGCTGGTGGGCACATCGTCCCAGCTGGTCTTCAACCTGGCCCTGTTCAACCCCATGCCCTTCGACCTTGAAGGTGGCCTGCGCGGCGTGGCCATGATCAACAAGGTGCCCTTGGTGTTGCTGGTCAACAAGGACGACCCATCGAACTCGATGAAGGCGTATGTGGAATCCCTCAAAGCGCGGCCAGGCCAGGCTGCTTATGGTTCTGGTCCTGCTGGCACCACCACACACATCACCGGCTTGCTCTGGGCGCGCACGGTCGGGGTGGAGTTGCGTCACGTGCCCTACCGGGCCGGGTCTGAGGGGCTGCGGGATCTGCAGGCAGGGCGCTTGTCGCACCAGTTCGACGTCGCGGTCACAGCGATTCCCCAGGTCCAGTCCCGTGCGCTCAAGCCGCTGGCCGTCACCGGGCGCCAGCGCCTGTCGGCCCTGCCCGAGGTGCCCACCGTGGCCGAACTGGGTTACCCGAACTTCACGGGCTACACCTGGAATTCCTTTGCCGCACCGCGCAGCACCCCGCAGACGGTCGTCGACCGGTTCAACCAAGTGGTAGCTGAAGTGCTGCAGGTACCTGAGATCCGCCAGCGTCTCGAAGGCTTCGGCTCGGAATTCGGTTCACCCATGAAGCCCGCCGATGTCGACGCCTTTTATGTCGAAGAGCGCAAAGTATGGATTCCCCTGGTGCGCGATGCCAGTCGTTGACCCTTGGGTCCTGTGATTCCATGGGAACGGCCCAGGTCCACAGCCCTGCTAGAGGCCAACAAGCCGTGGTACCTGGGCGCCACCGACAGCCTGACGCTGAGTTTCGGTGTCGACAACCTGTTTGACCGGCGCTATGCGCAGCACAGCACGGTGCAGGTGGTGCAAGTCAACACCACGGCCACCGCAGTGGTCGGCCGGACCTACGCTACGCCCGAAGCCGGGCGCAACCTGAAACTGGCGTTGGACTGGTGCTTCTGAGTCCAGGGTTGCCGATGTCAGCCCGGCGGCACTACCCAGTGGTTGTCGATCTGCAGCGCTTGTGCGTGGCGGTTGCGGACCCGTCTGGCGGCATCACCCGTTTCAGCGCTGCACAACATGCCTGTCTCACCCAAGCTGCTGGCGGCCCACCATCTTCGGCCGTCTCCAGCAAGGGCATAAGCCTCGGTATGCGCCATGGCACCGTGCCATTGCGCCTGCGGGCCAAACAGGGCCAGTGCATCTGCGTGCGGACAGCTGACCACAAAGCCGCCCCCCGCTGCGCCGGGCCGTGCGCAGATGTCGCCGCCGTAACCGGCCAGCGCGGGCTGCCCTTCGGCGGCGCGCAGCGTGCGGCCATTCCACACCGCCAGCACCGGCGCGGCGGCCTGCGCGGTTTTGTCCGGATGCTCGGCCTGCAGTGCGATGCCCAGCGTGTTCGACACGGGATCAAAGGCCAGGTGGCGGATGCTCAGGAACGGGTCGGCCAGCCGCCACTGGCCCAGCAGCGCGCCGCTGGCCGGATGCAGCGCCACCAGCGAGGCGTCCATACGGCCCAGCCCGCGCTTGCTGCGCCCGGTTTCGGGCAGGGTGGGTATGCCGCCGTTGGCCACCAGCAGCGTGCCGATGGGGAACGCTCCCACGGCCTGAGGCAGGGCGATCACTTGGTGTGGGTCCATGCCGTGTGTGGCCCATTCGTCGGTTTTTTCCAGCGACGCCGCATGGCGTACACCCAGCACACCCTGCGCGCTGTCCAGATCCGTTTCCGTGGTCCACAGCGTGGCGCCGTCGGTGCTGGTGATGGCATGGCCGTTGAAACGCCGGTCGCCGTCGATCCAGTGCCACTGCGTTTTGCCCGTGCGCGGCTGCCAGCGCAGCAGCCAGTCACCGGGGCGGCGTGCCACCGCCAGCACCGATCCGCCCGGCTCGCTCCACAGCCCGTGCGCCCGTGCGCCCGCGTGGGCACGACCAGCGAGCGTTGCACCGCCCACTGGGTTTCACCCACCGAGAGCAGGCCGATGCGCTGCTCGTCCTTGCGCTGCCAAGCAGCGATCAGCGTGGTGCGGGCAGGCGTGGCATGCGCCGACGGCAATCCGACCGCACCCACCGCCAGCCACAAAAGCTGTCGGCGCGAAATGCCCGTATTCAGCGGCCAGCGCGTAACCGGCTTTGCCGGGGGGCTTTTTTTAATCACCGTCGGCATCGGAGAAACCCAGCGGCACGTCCAGTGCAGCGGCAACTTCGGTCTGGTAGAGCGTGGTGACGCCTTTGAGTGTCTTGGACAGTGCCATCAGATCGCTGTCTCGGGCTTTGGCGGGCAGGCGCTGGAAGGCCACATCGGCCGCATCCAGCGCGCTGGCCCAGCGCTGGGCCAGCGCGATCTGGCCCTTGCCCAGCAGCAGGGCTTCGATGGGGATCAGGCCCTGGCCCGGTTGTGGTGGCTGTGCAGCCTGCTCGGGCGTGATGCGCGCCTGCGCACGCAGGGCCGCCCACTGGGCGCGCCATTCGGCCTAGTTGTGGGCGGCACTCAGGCGGACAAAGGGCGGCGGGTGGCCTGTGCCCGCTGTGCGGGCGCGTTGCACCGGTTGTTCGATGTGCATCCAGCGCAGGCGCTCCAGGCCACCGAGCCACTGGTTGATCCATTCGGCAAAGCTGCTGCGGGCAGCGTCTTCGTTGGTGGTCCAATCGCGCTCGGACAGGGTGTCAAAACCGGCCTGCAAGGCGGTGGCCTCGGCGGCAATGCCCTCTGCGATCAGCCGCAGATACGGGCAGTGGGCCGATGTCGGTGCGCTGGCCAGCAAGCGCTCCAGGGTGGGCAAGCCTTTGGCGGGCGTGCCGTCGCGCTCCATGTCGGTCAGGGTGTGTGGCGCGCTGTTCAGCGCCTTGTCCAGCAGGGCCGCACGGGGCGGCCAAAAGTCGATCTGGCGCTGCGAACGGCGCTCAATCACCGGGCCTAGGGCGGGGCTGGACAGTGCGTTCCAAGCCAGCAGCGTGCGCAGCCAGGCCTCGCGCAGCGCGGGCAGCGCTGCGGGTCCGGCGCAGTGCGCGCGGGCGGCCGTCTCCAGGCGCTGGGCCTCGGCATGGAAGGCGCGTGCCAGCGGTGGCAGGTGATGGCCGTAGAGGCCCGCCAGGGCCTGCTCGCCGCTGTAGAACGGGAAGGCGTGGGTGCCCACCGACTGGGCGTGCAGGCCGTTCAGTGGCCCGGTGGCGACGAGCGCCAACAGGCTGGCCATCAGGGGGCGGCGTTGGATCATGCGTGCGCTTTTCATTACAAGGTGTTGACGAAGGCGACCAACGCATCGCGGTCGTGCTTCGAGAATTTCAGCACCTGCTCTTTGGCACCCTGCGCCTCGCCGCCGTGCCACAGAACCGCTTCAAGCACGCCGTTGGCGCGGCCATCGTGCAGCAGGCGCTGGTGGCCGTTCACGTCTTTGAGCAGGCCAAGGCCCCACAGCGGTGGCGTTTTCCATTGCCGCCCGTTGGCCAGAAAGTCGGGCCGGCCATCGGCCAGGTCCTCGCCGATGTCGCGCAACAGCAGGTCGGTGTAGGGCCAGATGCGCTGGCCGCTGATCTGGCGGCTGGTCAGTTGGGGGAACGGTGGCTCGCCCGTGGTGTAGCTGGGCCGGTGGCAGGTGGCGCATTGGGCCTGGTGGAACAGCGCTTGGCCACGCAGCACCTGCGGATCGTCCGGTTTGCGGCGGGCGGGGGGCGCGAGGGTTACGGTGTAGAAGATCACCTGGCCCAGGGTCTCGTCATCGATCTCCGGCTGGTCTGCGCTGGCCTTGGCTGCGGGCAACAGGCCGTCGCGCCCGGTGCGCTTGCCGCCGCCGTGCGGCGCGGCTAGGCAGTCCTTCTGTGCCGGGGTGCAGGCCTCCTGCCAGAACACGCGGGAGGTGATACCCATGTCGCCGTTGAACGCGCCCGCGCTCTGGTGCGCCACGCGATCACCTCTTTTTGTGCGAAGGCATCCCACACCCGGTTCGGCATGCCTTTGATGGGGCCTGGTATGGCCGCCTGCTCGCGGGCGTTGCGCAGGATCTCGCTCTCGGGAATCGCTTCGAGCAGACCCAGGCCGATCACCTGCGGCGCGATGCGCGGGCTGATCATCACATTGGGCGCCATCGGGCCATAGCCCAGCTGGGTCAGGCGGTACTCGGGTTTGTGCAGGGTGTAGCGGGTGCCATCGGCAAAACGGCCGCGGATCGGCGTGCTGCGGATCTCGACGTGGCCCTCGGGCTTCACGCCTTGCACAGCGGCGTTGTTGAACTGGTCGCCGTAGGTGGGCTCGGGTTTGACGCCGGCGTGCGGATCGGGCGTGCCGGGCACCGACAGCCGGATCAGCAGCGCCACCGTCTTGTCGGGCTCAGGGCCGAGGGTTTTGCGCCAGTCCGGCGGCGCGCCGCGTCCGTCCATCACATGGCAACCGGCGCAGGAACGGGCAATGAAGTGCGGCCCCAGCCCGTCGCGCGCGGTGGTGGAGGCCGGCGCCTCCACCCAGTTGCGTTTGAAGAAGGAGTTGCCGATGACAAACCGGGTGTGCTCGGCGTCGTCCAAGTTGGCCAGCGGAAACGAAAAGGCTTGGCGCCCAGTGGCGTAGACCGTACCGGCCCCGCCAACTTTTTCACCCAGCGGATCGGGGTCGGTGTTGGCGGTGGCTGGCCCGTGCAGAGCGAACACCGCCGAACCGACGGCGATCACCCCCATGGCGAGCCCAAGGCGCGTGGCGGTGGAAAAATTGGACATGAAGGAGAAGTCCGAGAAATGCATACCGGCTGCAGAAGAAAGAAAGTTTTCAAAGATGCCGTGAAACTGGCTTTGCCATGCCACAGGCATCGCCCCTTTGAGGGGGTGGCGCGCCGCGCAGACCTGACGCGCGGTGGGCCTGCTTCAGGGCTCGACGAGCGTCAGCTTGGCAATGCCGATGGCCGAGGCCGACTCCACCAGCAGCTTGGACTGCTCCACCAGGCTGGCAATCGTCTGTTCGATCACTGGGCGGCCTGCCGAGCCTTTGATGATGGCGCGGTCAAACGGCGCGGGAATGGCTTCGGCGCCTTTCACCGATTCGGCGATCTGGGCTGTGGTCTTGTCGGCCTGCGCCGCGTTCTTAGTAGCCACCAAGTTGCGCACGCCCGGGCCCTGCAGCAGGCTGCCGTCGCGCCGCTGGTACTGCCCCAGCCAGACGTTCTGGATGCCTTTGGCGTTGGTCACTGCGTCGCGGTGGGTGTTGTCGGAGAAGCAGGAGTGTTCGTCTTCCTGGTCCTGCGAATTCAGCGCCACTTCCATGCGCTCACCGGCCAGCTCGCCGCGCGAGAGCGAACCCATGCCCACGATCATCTTGCGCACCGATTCACGGCCCCCTTGCTCGAAGCGGGCGCGGTAGTTCTTCTTGCCCGGCTCCCAGGCGCGGGTGACCTTGGCCAGGTCGTCCACCAGCAACTGAGTGGCCACGGTCAGGTACTGCGCGCGGCGCTCGGCGTTCTGGCCCTTGCCGACCACAAAGTCCTCAAAAGGGCGGTTGCCCGGGCCGGTCTAGCTCAGATCCTGGCCCCACAGCAAGAACTCGATGGCGTGCCAACCGGCGCTGATGTTCTCTTCACCGCCGCGCTCGTTGAAGGCGATCAGGTTGGCCTTGGTGATCTTGAGCTTGGGGTTGTTCACCATGCCCGCGTTGGGTTTGCCTTCCACGTAGTCCACATAAGCCTCGTCCAGCGGCCAGGCGTTGATCTGGCCCTCGGGGCCGTTTTCATCGTCAATCGGGCCGCCGTAGAAGCGGAAAGCCTCGGTCTGGCCGTAGTACTCGCGGGCATCCAGCCAGGCCTTGCGGGCCTTGTTCAGGCCATCGGCGGTGGGGGTCTTGACGAACTCGGCGATCACCGCCTGCATGTCTTTGGCGGCCGCCAGGCTGTCGGCGTAGTTGGCGTGTATCAGGGCAGCGTAATGCTGGGCCACCGCCTTGGGCGTTACCGCGGTTGCGGCTGCGGCGACAGGGGTGGCGGTCTGCGCGTGGGCGGGCAGGCTGGCCAGGGTAGCGGCCGAGGTCAGGGCGGCAATCGCCAGGGTGAGGGCTCGCAGTTGCATGGGAATCCTTTTAGAAGAATATGTGAAAAGTAGAAGATAGAAATGTAAATGAGATTGATTCTATATTAGGCACTCTGAGCCAAAAACAGCTGTTTTCAGAGGAGTTGACCTGCGTCAATAGATGGTTTCAACGGGTTTCAAGGCCTGCCCGCCAACGGGCGAAGCCAGCCCGGGCGCCAGCTCAGCAGCAGGGCCACCGCCGTCGCGTTGCCAGCCAGCAGCATCACCCACACCAGCACCGCCATGGACGGCCGGTCGGCCATCAGGCAGGCCAGCAGCGACAGCGGCAGGGCCAGGGTGCCCAGCGCGCGCAGCACCCGGCGAGTGCCTGTGGCGGCGTCGGCGGGCCGGTGCATCACCTGCCCCCAGTGCGCGTCCATGGCCAGCGCCAGCCAGGCCATGCCGGCCAAGCTCAGGGCCACCGCGATCAGCAGCCAAACCGCTTCAGACATGCGCAACCTCCGCCGAGCCGTGCCGAGCGGGCGGACGCGGCGGCGCCGCCCGGCGGGGTGCGGGCGGTCTGCATGGCCGGAGCGGATGGGGCGTTTGGTTTCAAGGCAGAACCCGGGTCGCGGCAGCACTGTCCTCATCAGCGGGTGCAACGCAAGCCGAAAGATACAGGTCCACCCCGGTGTCGGTGCCGGCTTGCAGCACCGGCCCGTCCATGTCGAGCACGCGCAGCGTTTGCGCGTCGGGCAGCGCAAGGGTGTACAGGTGACCGTGGCCGCAAGACACGTTCCTTGACGCGGGCTCGGGTGCCGCCAGGCGCGGCGATGCGCAGCCACTCGGGCCGCAGCAGGGCCTTCGGCCCGCCGTCGTGCTCGTAGACGGGGCTGCCCTTCGGCAGCGGGCCCATCGCGGTGTGCCAAAGCGGGCCCTCGCGCCACGCGTGCAGCAAGCTGCCCTCGCCCACGAACAGGGCCGTCTGGGCATCGGCGGGCTGCCGGTAGACCGTGTCCGCCGAGGCCCACTGCGCGAGCCTGCCGTTGGCCATCACGCCCACATGGTCGGCCATGGCGAAGGCCTCCTGGCGGTCGTGCGTCACCATCAGGGCCGTCGTGGCCTCGTGCTTGAGGATGGCCTGCACCTCGCGCGCAAGGCCCGCGCGCAGCCCTGCATCGAGGTTGGAAAACGGCTCGTCCAGCAGCAGCAGCCGTGGCCGCGGGGCCAGCGCCCGAGCCAGCGCCACGCGCTGCTGCTGGCCGCCTGACAACTCATGCGGCCAGCGGCTGCCCAGGCCGCCCAGGCCTACTAGCGACAGCATCTCCTGCACGCGGGCGCGCCTGTGCGCGAAGCCCAGCGCGCCCAGGCCGAAACCGACATTGCCATCCACGCGCAGGTGGGGGAAGAGCGTGTGGTCCTGGAAGACGATGCCGAAACCGCGCCGCTGCGGCGGCACGTATAGGCCTGGTGCCGACAGGGCGTCGCCTTCGAAGTCGATGCGGCCCGACTGCAGGCGTTCGAAGCCAGCCACCGACCGCAGCAAGGTGATCTTGCCGCATCCCGACGGACCCAGCAGGCAGCCGATGTCGCCGCGCGGCAGCTTGAGCGAGAGGCCATCGACCACGGTGGTTGTGCCGTGGGCCAGGGACACCTGGGTCAGCGCGAGCATGGGGGGGATTCCAAGGTCATGGGGTCGCTCGCGCTTCGCTGCCCTGCACCAACAGCGCCACTGGCACCAGCCCGATCAGCACAATCGCTAGGGCGGGCAGCGCGGCATGGTTCCACAGCGATTCCGACGTCAGCTGGAACACGCGCACGGCCAGGGTGTCCCAGCCATGGCTGCGCATCATCAGCGTGATGGGCATCTCCTTCATCACATCGATCATCACCATCAGCACGGCCGTGAGCAGGCCGCCGCGCAGCAGCGGCAGGTGCAGGCGTTGCAAGGTCTGCCAGCGCCCGAGGCCGAGGCTGGCGCAGGCCTCTTCATGCTGGCGGCCGATGCGCTGCAGCGCGCTGTCGGTGGCCTGGTAGGCCACGGCCAGGAAACGCGCCACCAGCGCCAGCAACATGGCCAGCAGGCTGCCCTTGAGCCAGGCCTGCTCTTGCAGCCTGGCCGGCCCGAGCCAGGCCAGCAAAAGGTTGTCGACCCAGGCCACGGGCACGAACAGCCCCACCGCCAGCACGACGCCCGGGAAGGCATAGCCCATGAGGGCCAGGCGAACCGTGATGCCGGTGGCCGCATCGGCGTGGCGGCGGCGCACCAGCGCCAGCCACAGGGCCAGCGCGGTGGCCACGGCGGCAGCTGTCAGCCCGAGCTGCAGCGTGTTCCAGACGAAGCCCCACCAGCGCTGGTCGAGGTCGTCGCGCCACACCTCCAGCGACCAGGCCAGCAACTGCGCGACCGGCCCCAGGAAGCCGGCCAGCAGCACCGCGCCGCACCAGGCCGCAGCCGCCCAGCGCCACGGCCTCCGCAGCGGGCGCCGCTGGAGCAAGGGCCCTGCCGTGGCGAACCGCTGACCCCGCCACGCACGCTGCTCGGTCGCCTGGGCGCACAGCACCGCCAGCGCCAGCAGCGCGGCCAGTTGGGCCGCGGTGCCGAAGCTGTGCAGGTCGAACCAGGCCTTGTAAATCGCCGTGGTGAAGGTGTCGTGGTTGAAGACCGCCACGGCACCGAAGTCGGCCAGCGTCTCCATCAGGGCCAGCGCCAGCCCGGCGGCGATCCAGGGCCGGGCCATCGGCAGCGTCACCGAATAGAAGGCGCGCCAGGGCCCGTGGCCCAGCGACTGTGCGGCCTCCAGCGCGTGCCGGCCCTGGCTGATGAAGGCGTTGCGGGCCAGCAGGTAGACGTAGGGGTACAACGACACCCCGAGCAGCAGCACGCCGGCAGCCACCAGCACCAGCAGCACGGCGGTGTTGGCCAGCACCGTGGGCAGCACCTGTTGGCTCAGGTGTTGCCAGATGCCGGGTTGCGGCGACAGCGCGGCGCCCACCACCACCGCCAGGGGCAGCAGGGTGAGAAAGGCCACCGGCAGCGCCGCCAGCATGCCGCGCCATGCCCGGCGCGAGCCCGGAGTGCCCAGCGTGCGCCACCAGGGCGTGGCGGCAGGGGCCGCGGGAGCGGGCACGTCTAGCGGTGGCCGACGCGGTCGAGCAGGCGGATGGCCTCGGCCTGGCGCGAGCCGATATCGGCGGCGTTCATCGTGCTTGCCACGTAGTGTCCCCAGGCCTTGACGATGGGGTCCGGTTCGGTCTTGGGGTTCACCGGGCTCTCGAAGGTGCCGTGCACGTAGCGGCGCTGCGTCTCCTGTGTCGAAAGCCACTCCAGCAGCCGGCGCGCGCCCTCGGGATTGGGAGCATGCCGCGTGACGCCGGCGCCCGACAGGTTGACGTGCACGCCCCCCTGACCGGGGCCCTGGTTGGCCCAGAACAGCCTGACCTGCTCGCCGAAGGCCGGCTCGCGCGCCAGGATGCGGCCGTAGTAGTGGGTGTTGGCGATGCCCACGTCACACTGGCCCTGGGCAATGGCGCGCAACAGGGCGTTGTCGTTGGTGAAGACCTCGGTGGACAGGTTCTGCAGCCAGCCACGCACGATACGCTCGGCCTTCTCGGGGCCGTGCTGGCCGATCAGCATGGCCACCAGCGACTGTGTGTAGGTCTGCTTGAACGTGCGCAGGCACAGCCGGCCCTTCCACGTAGGCTCGGCCAGCGCTTCGTAGGTGCTCAGCGTGACAGGGTCGACACGGCCGGCGCGGTAGAACATCGTGCGTTCGCGTTTGGACATTCCCCACCAGTGACGTCCGGGGTCGCGAAAGGTCGCTGCCACATTGGCGTCCAGCACTGGCGAGTCGACGCTGCGCAGCAGGCCGCGCTGGGCGGCGTTCCACAGCACGCCCATGTCCACGGTGATGAGCACGTCGGCCGGCGAGGCGGCGCCCTCGGCGGCCAGGCGTTCGGTCAGAGCGCCGCCGCGGTCGGTGAGCAAGTTGACCCGGACACCGGTCTGCTGCGTGTACAGGTCAAGCGTCGGCTTGAGCAACTGCTCGATGCGTGAGGAGTAGACCGTCACGGTCGGCGGTGTCTGGGCGCTGGCTGCCACTTGGCAGGTCAGCAAGAGGGCGGCGAGCAGTGTCTTCCAGGGCATGTTCATTGGGGCTTTGCGTTGAAGCTGGGGTTGAAGCTCAGGGCCCATCAGCATGGCGCCTGTGCGGTCTTGGCAGGCAGTTGCTACTGGATGAAGTTAAGCACCGCCGGCACGTGCGCGTCGCTGTCGAACACGCGATCGCTGTGGGCTGCCTCGTCTTCAATGCGCAGCGCGACCGCGACGCCGCGGGCGGCCAGCGCCTGCTGCAAGGCCTCGCTGTGCGCCAGCGGCACCTGTCGGTCCTTGCGGCCATGCAGCAGCAGCGTGGGGGCTGAGCGCGCCGTGACGTAGCTCAGCGGCGAGGCCTGTTTGGCCAGTTCCGGGGCTGCGGCAGGCGGGGCGCCGAGGAATCGCGCCGTGGGCGAGCGTGCGGCACGCTCGGCCGCCATCTGTCGGCTGCTTTCCAGCGTGAGATCGGACAGACCGAAGAAGCTCACGATGCCGGAGATGCGGTAGCGGGGTTCGTCGAGGAAAGCGGGCGTTTCGTGGCTGTTGATCAGCCCCACGAGCGCAGCCAGATGGCCGCCAGACGAGCGGCCTGCCACCACGATTTGGCGGCTGTCCAGACCGAGTTCGGGGCCCTGCTTGTGCAGGAAGTTCAGCGCGTCGTGGATGTCGCGCACCGGTGCGGGAAACACCGCTTCCCCGCTCAGCCTGTAGCCCACGGAGGCGACGGCGAAGCCGGCGTTCAGCAGCGCGGCGTGCAGGTTGGGGTTGCTGCTGGGCAATTCGTGGCGCGAGCCGCGGCTCCACGCCCCGCCGTGCAGCCACACCACGAGCGGGCGCAATCCACAGGCCGGCCGGGAAGGGCGGTGCAGGCTCAAGCCGAGCGGGCCGCTGTCGGTGGTCTTGTAGACGATGTCCTGCGGGGCTTGTTCCGGTGCGGCGTGGCCGTTGTGGGCAAGCCCGACGGTCAGCAGCCCCGCGGCGAGCAGGGGGCGGGTGGCGGCAACAAGGTATCGCATGGCGGTTCTTGGCATGGGCATGTGTTGTCGGCAATCAGAAGGACTTCTGGGCCGACAGGTAGAACGCCCGGCCGGCTTCGTTGTAGGTGTTGGCGCCAGCGCCCGCCTGGTTGTGCTCGCGGAACAGGCGCTTGTCCAGGAGGTTGCTGATGCCTGCGCGCAGCGTCAGCCCTGAGTCCCAGCGGTACCCCAGGTTGACCCCGAGCAGGCCATAGGGGCTGCGTGCCTGGGTGGCGGCGCCGGTGGTTGGGCTGCCGTTGATGGCGCGCGTGGGCGGCTGCTGCCGGCCGTAGAAGGTGGCGGTCACGACCGCGTCGAGCCGCTCGGTGGCCTGCCACTCGAGCGTGGAGTTCAGGGTGTAGCGGGGCACGGTGGCCAAGGGTTGTCCGGTGCTGCGGTTGCGGTTCTCCAACATCAACGTCAGGTTGTTGCGCCACCGCAGGTCCTTGCCATCGCCCAGCGGAAGCGTCAGATGGCCTTCCAGGCCGCGCACCCGGGCCTGGCTGGCGTTGGTCCAGTAAAAGAGGTAGCGACCGTTGGGCAGCAGCACCGGCGTCTGGTCGGGCATGTCGGCGACGACCTTGTCCTTGTAGTTGTTGTGAAAGTAGGTCAGCCCCGCCTGCAAGCCGTTGGCGTCGTAGGCCAGGCCGATCTCCTGGTTGACGCTGGTTTCCGGTTTCAAGTCCGGGTTGCCCAGGATGCTGCAGCCGGAGTTGTTGGGTCGAGGCCAGTTCACCGGCAGCCGTTGCCGTTGGTTTCCCAAAGGTAGTTGGGGTTGGACTGGTAAAGGTTTGGTACCTTGAAAGCCCGCGCGATGCCGGCCTTCAGCGACACCGCGGACGTCAGTTGCCAGGCCAAGTTGAGGCTGGGGCTCCAGTTGCCGCCGAAGCGGTCGTTGCGATCCAGGCGAACCCCCGGGGTCAGCAGCAGGTTGTCGGTGGCGGCGATGTTGCTTTCCACGAAGACAGACACTGTTTCAGTCTCGGCCCGGTTGGAGCGGTCAGTGGGCACACCGATGGCCGGGTTCGCGTTGCTCACAGCGTAGGGGTCGTCCAGCCGTTCCTGGCTGCCCTCAAAGCCGATCGTGACCAGCTGGTCCAGGTCCGCGATAGCCCAGGGCGTGTTGAATTCGCCGCTGAGCAGCGTGTTGCGCAGCACCGAGGTCGACTCGACGCTGGCAGCCTGCTGCATGTTGGCCGGGTCGCGCAGGAACAGCCCCTCGGAGCCACCCGTCAGGCCTTCGCGCAGGGGCGTGTTGTCGGTGTCTTCCAACGACAGCGTCAGCCGCGAGTGCCGCCGCTGGCCCCAGTCCTTGCGGTGGACCAGCGACGTGGTCCGGCGGATGAGGGTGTTGGTTTCCGCGCCTGCCTCGGCCAGGCTGTTCAGGCCGGCAAAACCTGCATTCAGTGCACGGTCACCCGCATAGATGTTGCCCTGGCGGCTGAAGCCCATGTTGAGGGCCAGGCTCTGTGCCGCATCGGGGGCCCAACGCAACTGCAGATTGGCATCGCGGTTGCGCACACCTTCGCGCCCGGCTGGCGGTGTGGGCGAGCTGGCAAATGGCGCGTTCAGGTCCAGCGGGTCGGCCTCGGTTTTGTTAGCGTTGCCGTAAACGCGAAACGAAAGCTGTTGCCCCAAGGGCCCGGCCAGCAAGAACCCGAAGCGTTGGGTGGCCTGCTCGCCGTCACTCTGCGGCTGATTGGTGTACAGGTTCAGCGCACCGCTGAAGGTGTCGGTAGCCTGACGGGTGATGATGTTGACCACGCCGCCCGCGGCGCCCGAGCCATAGCGCGCCGCTTCCGGGCTCCGCAGCACCTCGACGCGTTCAACCGCTTCCACCGGCACCCAGTTGCTGTCGCCTCGGGTGTTGCGTTCGCCGCTGCGCCCCATGCGGGCGGAATTGCGCGCCCGCACCGGCACACCATCGATGAGGATGAGCGTGTTTTCCGGGCCCATGCCGCGCAGGTCGATCTGGCGGCTGTTGCCGAACTGGCCACTGGGCGAGTTGCCGGTCAGGTTGACGCCCGGCATGGTGCGGACGATCTGAGAAAGATCGTTCGCCGGGGGCTGCTTGGCAATTTCCTGGGCCGGGATCAGCGACACCCCGGTCGCCTGCCGCAACGCCTCCTCGGCTGTGGCCGTTACGGTGACGGTGGGCATGGTGGGGGCATCCGCTGGCACCGAGCTGGTCGGCGCCGCTTGTGCGGCGACCGCCGGCGCGGCGCGTTTGATGAGGACCTTGTTTTCGTTGACCGTGGCGCTCAAGCCACTGCCGGCGAGCAGTCCGTCAAGCGCCTGGCGCACCGTCAACGGCCCCGCCACTGCCGGCGCCCGTTTCCCCGCCACCACCGCCGCCGGAAACGTCATCTGCAAATTCGCCTGCCGTGCCAGCTCGTTCAACGCCTGCCCCAGCGGCTGCGCCGGGATGTTGATGGCGATGGGCGTGGCTGCCGCAGTCGCTGCGCCACTTTGTGCGAGGGCCAGCGGCGCATGACCAGCTGCCAGCGCGATAACCATGGCGGCCGCCATAGCCAAAGGTGCAGGGGTGAAGCGCTAGCGCAGCGCGGCGGGTTGCGCGGGTCGCATGGGTTCAAAACTCCTCGATCGGTTGCTGATGTGCCGGGCCGACGCAACACGCGCCAGCCCCTTCTACCGATGAAGACGCATCACCCCTGCGCGACCCTCACGTTGCAAATGAGAATTCTTCAAAAAATATATCTGCAACCGGGTTCGCCTCACTGCGTTGCGACTTCGTGACCTCGCCCTGGCGCGCAAGACCCACAAACCCACATTTGTGGCAGACTGAGAGCTCCGATCACCGCCGAACTGGAGCCCGCCATGAGCCGCCTCACCATTGATGTCACCGAGCAGCAGCATCAGGCCCTCAAGGCTTTTGCCGCTTTGGAGGGCAAAAGCATCAAGCAGTACGCGCTGGAGCGGCTGTTTCCGTCGGATGAGCAGCGGGCCATGCTAGAGCTGAAGGCATTGCTGCAGAGCAGGTTGGCTGCTGCTGAAGGGGATGAGGCTTCGCCCCTGAGCGCGGCTGACATTGCCGACGAAACCTTGCGCGAGCTGGGCGCCGCGTGACGCGCCCTTTCGTTTATGCCCGCGAGGCGCAGGCGGAGCTGCGCGAGATCGTGCGCTACACCGCCCGGCAATGGGGCGCTCCCCAGGCTAGGGCGTATGCGCGCCAGATCGACGAGGCCGCGACCGAACTTGCGACTGGACGGGGCGTATTCAAAGACTGGGGCGCCGTGCTGCCCGGCCTGCACGTGAAGGCTGCGGGAAGCCACTACGTGTTCTGCGTGATACGGACCGGCAAGCCTGCGCTGGTGCTGGCCATCTTGCATCAGCGCATGGATCTTATGGCACGGCTCCAGCGCAGGTTGGCGTGACCTTCGATCGGACGGCAAGCCGACGGCCTTCGGTGTGCCGCTGCTGAACCTCTATCGCGCCACCACTTCCGTCACCTCGCCCCGGCGCACCAGGCGCACGGGGAGCACCTGGGGCAGCGTTTCGGCAAAGCGCTGCCATTGCTGAAGGCTGTAGCTGCCGCCCACGGGCAGGGTGGCCACGGCGGGGTCTCGCACCACCAGGCCGGTGCGGCCGTAGCGCTCGAACTCGGCAATGGCCTGGGCCAGCGGGGTCTGGTCGAAGCTGAGGCGGCCTTCACGCCAGGGGGCGATGACGTGGGCGGCCAGGGTGGCCACGGGGCCGATGTAGCCACGGGCGTCGGCCAGCACGGTCTGGCCGGCGGTCAGCTCGACGGAGTGATCTTCTTGGGCGGCAGTTGACGCGCCCAGGTCTTGAACCGTGTTTGAACCGTCAGGGTCGTTTGCGCCAGTCTGCCGCTTTTCGACGCGCACCCGGCCTTCTTCCACCGCCACCACCGTCTGGCCCGCTTCAAGCCCCATGCCGGTGTGCCGTACCGAGAACCGGGTGCCCACCACCGTGATGCGCAGCGCCCCGGCGTACACGTAGAAAGGGCGCTGCGGGTCGCTGTGCACGTCGAACATAGCCTGGCCGCTTTGCAGGTGCACTTCGCGCCGGTCGCGGTACAGGCTGACTTGGGCGCGGCTGGCGGTGTCGAGTTGCAGGGTGCTGCCCGTCGCCACAAGGCGTTCAACAGCGTCTGGAAGTGTGACCTTGAGCAGCTGGCCGCGCTCGGTGGCGTAGGCCTGCTCGAACACGGGTTGGCGCTGCCAGTGGCTCCAGCTCATCCAGCTGCCGCCCACCAGAGCAAAGGCGAGCACGGCCGCTGCGGCATTGGGCAGCAGCGTGTTCAGGCGGCGGCCCCAACCTGCGAGCAGGTTGCCCAGCCAGCCTCCTGGGGTGGGTGCGATGGCCGGGCGCTGCGGGTTTTGGGCGGGTTGCTGGCGGGTGGGCTTCAGCCCGGCCCGCAGCTGGGCCACGTCGTCATCGGGCAGCTGTCCCACGTCGCCCAGCATGGCTTCCATGTCGTCGAGCGCGGCGGCGTGCCGGGGGTCGGCATCCAGCCATACCTGCAAATCGGCCTGGCCCTGCGTGCCCAGGCCGTTGCGGCGACGCAGCGCCCAGGTGGCTGCCTGCACCTCTACCGGGTCCAGGCCTTGGGTGAATTCGGCGAATTCGCGCTCGTCGTCGGTGGTCGGCGGCGTGTGGCGGTCGGGTGGAACGGACGGGTGGAACGGACGGGTCGATCATGGTGAACAGCGTACTCCCTCTGGGGGTAGACGCACGGCGCGGCTCGATCCGCACCCGGTGGAACTCAGCGGGAGGTCAACTCCCTGCGGCACTGGTGGCAGGCCAGCATGCCCCGGACCACGTGCTTTTCGACCATGCTGACCGAAACGCCCATGTGGGTGGCAATCTGCACTTGGCTCCAGCCGTCGAAGATGTGCAGCACAAACGCTTCGCGGCAGCGGGGTGGCAGTGCCTCGATGGTCCGCACATAGGCCCGCACCGCTTGCATAGCCGCCAGGGCTTCTTCGGGCTGCAGGTGAGCCGGTGCCATGGGCAGCTCGGTCTCGTGCAGGTCGTCCAGGTGGTCGTGCTGGCGGTGCACGGCGCGGCGGTGCCGGTCGATGATGAGGTTGCGGGCGGTGTGGAACAGCAGCGCGCGCACATTGAGGACCGCCTGCCCTGTGGCCTGGACGCCCAGCACACGCACGTAACTTTCCTGCGCCAGATCGGCCGCAGCATCGCGGTCGCGGACCTCGCGGGTCAGGAAGTTCAGCAGTTCGACGTGGTAGCGTTCCAGCACGGACAGACCCTGGGAGGGAAGTAGGGAAACGCCTGTGCCCATGCGTGCAGACTGGCGGTGGCTGGTCTTCGGGCGATGACGTAATAAGAATTATTCGTATTTTAGTTTAAATATTTAAGAACTTTCGCAAACCCATACAGGCTAGGGCGGTACGAACGTACGTCCTGTCTTTGTTCAGCGTCTGTCGGACGGTGCGTGAAAACAGTTTGACTTATTAATAAGAATCATTATCATTATCAGACATCATCCCAGCCGAGGTCATCATGCTGTTTTTACCTGCCGATTCGCTGCCCCA
>DAIOEI010000005.1:0-16456 GCA_036746335.1 Hydrogenophaga sp.
ACCCCAGCGACTCGCTGGTGGACTGGGTGCTCAAGACCGTGCCGACCATGGGCGCCGGTTGGTGCCCGCCGGGCATGCTGGGCATCGGCATCGGCGGCACCGCCGAGAAGGCCGTGCTGCTGGCCAAAGAAAGCCTGATGGACGACCTCAACATGTACGAGCTGCAGGCCAAGGCTGCCAAGGGCGAGAAGCTCGACCAGGTGGAAGAACTGCGCGTGGAGCTGTACGAAAAGGTCAACGCGCTGGGCATTGGCGCGCAGGGTTTGGGCGGCCTGACCACGGTGCTCGACATCAAGATCAAGATGTACCCCACCCACGCGGCCTCCAAGCCGGTGGCCATGATTCCCAACTGCGCCGCCACCCGCCACGCCCACTTTGTGATGGACGGGTCCGGCCCGGTCTACCTGGATCCGCCGAATCTGGATCTGTGGCCCAAAGTCAACTGGACGCCCGACACCGAGAAGAGCCAGCGCGTGGACCTCAACACCTTGACCAAGGAACAGGTGGCCGCCTGGAAGCCGGGCCAGACCCTGCTGCTCAACGGCAAGATGCTGACAGGCCGCGACGCGGCCCACAAACGCATCCAGGACATGCTGGACCGCGGCGAGCCGCTGCCGGTGGACCTGCGCGGCCGCTTCATCTACTACGTCGGCCCGGTCGACCCGGTGCGCGACGAAGTGGTGGGCCCGGCCGGCCCGACCACCGCCACCCGCATGGACAAGTTCACCGACATGATGCTGGCACAGACCGGCCTGATCGCGATGGTGGGCAAGGCCGAGCGTGGTCCGACCGCCATCGAGGCGATCAAAAAGCACCAGAGCGCCTACCTCATGGCCGTGGGCGGCGCCGCCTATCTGGTGTCCAAGGCCATCAAACACGCGCAGGTGGTCGGTTTTGCCGACCTGGGCATGGAAGCGATCTACGAATTCGACGTGGTAGACATGCCGGTGACGGTGGCGGTGGACGCGGGCGGCACCAGCGCCCACATCACCGGCCCGGCCGAATGGGAAAAACGGATTGCCAGCGGTGAATTCAAAGGCATCGCCCTCACCAGCGCCTGACCAGCCCGCAGGGGTAGTTGACCGCGGGCGCGGTCGCACCATTGGTGTGTTCGACAGCGGTGTGGGTGGCCTGAGCGTTCTGCGCGCGCTGCTGCAGGAGTTGCCACAGGCCGACTTTGTGTATGCCGCCGACCGCGCCTTTTCGCCTTACGGGGAGAAGGCGCCGGAAGCGGTCACAGACCGTGTCGTCCGGATCGCCGAAGCGCTGAGATCCGAGCACGGTGCCGATATGCTGGTGCTGGCCTGCAACACCGCTACCGCCATGGCAGTGGACCGCCTGCGTGCAGCTCATCCAGACTGGCCGATTGTCGGCGTGGAGCCTGCGCTCAAGCCGGCGGCGCAGCTGAGCCACAGCGGACACATCGGTGTGCTGGCCACACGCGGGACAGTGCAGAGCCTGCGCTTTGAACAACTGTGTCAGCGTGTGCGGGCGGACAGTCCGAGAGCCCTGCACATCCACATACAAGCCTGCGATGGCCTGGCCGATGCTATCGAACGCGAAGATGCGCAGCGAACGCGCGCACTCTGCCAGCAATACCTCGGCGGCCTGACCAGGGCTGCGGCGCTGGACAACGCGCCAGAACAGGCACCCATGGACACCCTGGTCCTGGGCTGTACCCACTACCCGTTTGCGTCGGCGGTGCTGCAAGAACTGGTTGGTCCGGAGGTAACCTTGATCGAGTCGGGTCCTGCGGTGGCACGCCGCGCCCGGCAGGTGTTGCCCGCAGCACCTGCCCATTCAAACGGGACCCAAGATCCTGGCCTCGTGCTGCTGTGCACAGCCGCACCAGATCAACTGGCCCGCGCGGCCCATCATTGGCTTGGTCTTCAGGCGCCTGCCCGGCTGATGGACCTGGCGCTCAGCGCTCGGCCAGCGCAGCTGCCCGGCCGCGCGCCATATTGACCGGCAACAAAAGCACCAGACCCGCCACAAACAGCAGCGACGTCAGGCCGATGGCCAGGCGCTGGTTGCCACCGGTGGCCCATGTGATGGCGCCATAACTCAGCGGCCCGATGATGCTGGCCAGGCGCGTGGCAAAGGTCCACAACCCGTAGAACTCGGCCAGCTGGCGCGGCGGCGCCAGCATGCCCGCCATGGCCCGCCCTGAGGACTGGCTCGATCCCATGCAGATGCCAGCAATCGCCGCCGCCCACCAAAAGCCACCTTTGGTGGTGGTCAATGCCGCAATGACGCAGGTGGCAATCCAGCCCAGTAATGTGACGCCCAGCGCAATCTTGTGGCCAATGCGGTCTTGCCAATAGCCAAAAGCGAAAGCACCCAACATGGCAGCAATGTTCAGCACAAAAATCAGCACCATGGTTTCTTGCTGCTCGAAACCGATCACCTGTTCCGCATAGATCGCTGCCAAGGTGATCGCCACCGCTACCCCGCCCTGGTATGCCACTGCACAACCCAGCAGCCACATGAAGTCCTGATATTTGCGCGCTTGCTGATAGGTCTGGTGCAAACCCTGCAAGGCCTCGCGCCAGCCGCCCGCCGCCGCGCCTTGATGGCTGGGCTGCGTGCGCTCCTTGAGCAAGGAAAAGGTGAACAGGGAGGCAACCGCGAACAACACGGCCGTGATCAGCATCGTCACCGGCACAAAGTGACTGGCTGGCATGGACTTGGACTGTGCCCACAACACATAGGCCAGACTCAGCCCAAGCGCCAGCATGCCACCCATGTAGCCCAGGCTCCAGCCCCAGCCACTGACCCGGCCCATGGCCTCGGGGCGGGCCAGTTCGGGCAAAAAGGCTGCGCTCAAGGATTCGCCCCAGGCAAAAAAAACGTTGGAGACGATCACCAGCAACACACCCAGGGCCACAGCACCTGGCCCCACCCAAGCCAGCGCAGCGGTGCTCAGAACACACCCCACTGTGGTCACCATCAGAAGGCGTTTTTTGGCGCCATGGCGATCTGCCCAGGCTCCCATGGCGGGCATGGAGAACATCACAATGGCATGAGATACGCTCAAAGCCAGCGTCCAGGCAAATGTGGCCCAGACGGCGCCGCCAGCGACTGCGCCCACAAAGTAGGCCGCAAAGACCGCCGTGAGCACCACCGTGGTGTAGCCGGAATTGGCGAAGTCGTACATCGCCCAGCCAAACACCTCGCGTTTGCGCACCCCAGGATTCAAAGCGCTGCTGCTGAGCGATCTCATGGATGGCCTGTTTTTGGTTTCAGGGCATGCTCAGGGCGCTTGAGCGGAATAGAGGCCGGGCGAGCGCAGCGACCGCCGTTTCAGTGCAGGTGGCGAGGCTTGCGCCCACCGCCGTGGCCTGAGCCGCCGTGCCCCCTGGGCGGACGACCCAGCTGCATGGAGTTGACCAGTGCGTCAAAGCGCTGGGTGAAAAGCTTGTCGATCGTGCTGACCACCTCGCCAAGCTCGGATGCATCGAAATGGCGCTCCATGAGATGCACCACGTCCTGCACCAGCAGGTCGCGCTGCACCTGCATGATGGCAGCTGGCGTGGGACCCACAAAGCACATCATGAAGTCGTCACGGGCCTCTTCATCACTCGACTCGTCTTCCTCGTCAAACTCGGTGTCGTAGAAGGACACCTCCAGTGGCGCACCTGCCGCAGCGATGTCGTTCAGGGCCATGCAGGCCTCCTCGATCACCTGTCGAAAATCCTCGTCACCCGGCACCGTCCAGCACATCTGCAAAACATGGGTGTCTGCGTCAAAGCGGATACCGGGCTCATCTTCATAACTGCTTTCGGCAGCGGCCGCCAGTGAGCGGGCGCCCGCATACTGCCACAAGGGCTTGAGCGCGTCCTGGATCTGCCCGTAGACCACATCTTCGCGCAACGGGACATCGCCGTGCACATGGATCTCAAAAGGGGCGTTGTATCGGGTCATGGGAACTCACTGTAGCGTCGATTGCCAGCCATGGCTAGATTGGCCGTTGGTGCCTCGAACCGGGGTCGAACCGGTACGCCCCCTCACGGGAAAGCGGCGGATTTTAAGTCCGCTGTGTCTACCAATTTCACCATCGAGGCGCTGGGGGGATTGTCGCAGGTTCGTCCGGACGAACCGCGCCGAAGTCGAACGGCCACAAGCACCCCAAACAAAAAACGGGAAGCCAGGGCTTCCCGTTTCGATGCAATGGAGCGGGAAACGAGGCTCGAACTCGCGACCTCAACCTTGGCAAGGTTGCGCTCTACCAACTGAGCTATTCCCGCAAAACAAGATGACTGGAGGCGCGACCCGGAGTCGAACCGGGCTAGACGGATTTGCAATCCGTTGCATAACCGCTTTGCTATCGCGCCCCATAAGTTGCATCGACTGTGCCAGTGCAACCCAACCAACCGTTCGACAAAAAAGGGAAGCCAGGCTTCCCTTTTTTCTTAACTGGAGCGGGAAACGAGACTCGAACTCGCGACCTCAACCTTGGCAAGGTTGCGCTCTACCAACTGAGCTATTCCCGCAAAACTCCGACGTTTGGTGTTGTCGTCGAAGTCCATGATTCTAGCGCAAAAAACAGCCCTCTTTCAAGGCTGCCTCAATTTTTGCTCAATGCTTGACCGCATCGGGGGCAGCCACCGTCGGCGATGCAGGAGCAACAGCAGCGGCCACCTGAGCAGCCACCTCTTCATCGGTCAGGGGAACCGGTTGACGCTCCAACGCAATGGCCAGCACTTTGTCGATCCACTTGACCGGCACGATTTCCAGACCCTGCTTGACGTTGTCGGGGATGTCGGCAAGGTCCTTCACGTTTTCTTCCGGAATGATGACGGTCTTGACGCCGCCGCGCAAAGCGGCCAGCAGCTTCTCCTTGAGGCCGCCAATGGCAGTAACTTCACCGCGCAAGGTGATTTCACCGGTCATGGCAACATCCGCACGCACCGGAATGCCCGTCAGTGAGGACACCAGTGCGGTGGTCATGGCCGCGCCTGCGCTGGGACCATCCTTGGGTGTGGCGCCATCGGGCACATGGATGTGGATGTCCCGTTTCTCGAACATCTCGTCCTTGATACCCAGCACACGGGCACGGCTGCGGACCACGGTGCGCGCCGCCTCGACCGACTCCTTCATCACATCGCCCAGCGAGCCGGTGCGGGTGATGACGCCTTTGCCAGACATGATCGCCACTTCAATGGTCAGCAGGTCCCCGCCCACCTCGGTCCACGCCAGCCCGACAACCTGACCAACCTGGTTCTGGGCTTCTGCACGCCCATAGGTGTACTTACGCACACCCAGGAAATCGCTGAGGTTCTCGGCCGTGATCTGCACTGTCGGTGCGTACTTCTTCAGCAACAGCCCCTTGACCACCTTGCGGCAGATTTTCGAGAGCTCGCGCTCGAGCGAGCGAACACCCGCTTCGCGTGTGTAGTAGCGAACGATGTCTCTGACCGCATCTTCGGCCACTTCCATCTCTCCTTCGCGGATGCCGTTGTTCTTGAGCTGTTTGGGCAGAAGATAGCGCATCGCTATGTTGGTTTTCTCGTCTTCGGTGTAGCCCGAGAGACGGATGACCTCCATGCGGTCAAGCAACGCTGGCGGGATGTTCATGGAGTTGGACGTGGCCACGAACATCACGTCCGACAAGTCGAAATCCACCTCCACATAGTGGTCACCAAATGTGTGGTTTTGCTCGGGATCGAGCACCTCCAGCAAGGCACTGGAAGGGTCGCCCCGGAAGTCAGTGCCCAGTTTGTCGATCTCGTCGAGCAGGAACAAGGGGTTTCGCGTGCCCACCTTGGTCAGGCTCTGCAGCACCTTGCCTGGCATGGCGCCGATGTAGGTGCGGCGGTGGCCACGAATTTCCGCCTCGTCGCGCATGCCGCCCAAGGCCATGCGCACATATTTGCGACCGGTGGCCTTGGCCACCGATTGGCCCAGCGAGGTTTTGCCCACACCCGGAGGGCCAACGAGGCACAGGATCGGCGCCTTGACCTTGTCCACCCGCTGCTGCACCGCAAGGTACTCAAGAATGCGGTCCTTGACCTTGTCCAGGCCGTAATGGTCTTCGTTGAGCACCGCTTCGGCCAGCGCCAAATCGTGTTTGATCTTGGTTTTTTTGCTCCAGGGCAATGCCACCAGCGCATCGATGTAGTTGCGCACCACGGTGGCCTCGGCCGACATGGGCGACATCAGTTTGAGTTTCTTGAATTCGGCCTCGGCTTTTTTACGGGCCTCGACTGGCATCTTGGCCGCCTTGATCTTTTTGTCGATCTCTTCGAGGTCGGCACCTTCTTCGCCTTCGCCCAGTTCCTTCTGGATGGCCTTGACTTGCTCGTTGAGGTAGAAATCGCGCTGGTTCTTCTCCATCTGCCGTTTGACGCGACCACGGATTTTTTTGTCCACGTTGAGGATGTCCACCTCTCGCTCAAGCTGCTCGAACAGGTTCTCCAGACGTTTGTTGACCATGTCCAGGTCGAGCACCACCTGCTTGGATTCGAGCTTGAGCGGCAAGTGTGCAGCAATGGTGTCGGCCAGACGGCCCGGATCGTCGATGCTCGCGATCGAGGTCAGGATCTCCGAAGGTATCTTCTTGTTCAGCTTGACGTACTGGTCAAACTGCTGCATGACCGCGCGGCGCAGAGCCTCCAGTTCGGTGGAGAGCATTTCGGTGCGCTCGTGCGCCGGATCAATGGGTTGCACATTTGCCAGAAAGTGCGCTTCGTCGTCGGTGACCGACAACACTTTGGCGCGCTGCACACCTTCGACGAGCACCTTCACCGTGCCGTCGGGCAGCTTGAGCATCTGCAGGATGGTGGCCACGCAGCCCATCTCGAACATGTCATCTGGCGAGGGCTCATCCTTGGCTGCAGCCTTCTGGGCCACCAGCATGATGCGGCGCTCGGCTTCCATGGCCGACTCCAGGGCTTTGATGCTCTTGGGGCGCCCCACAAACAGGGGAATCACCATGTGGGGGAAGACCACCACATCGCGCAGGGGAAGCAGGGGCAACTCGACGGGAGTGCTGGGCAGGGGAATTTGTCCGGACATAGTTCAACCTCAATTTAAATGAGCTGCTTTTGCGCAGCCTGATCCGAGGGTGCACCCGTGAGCTTGCTTGAACGCAGGCAACAGAGTGCACAGACCGGAAGATCAGGCCTGCTTGGCCGACTCGCGGTACACCAGCAGCGGAGGTTTGCTTTCTTCAATGGTGGACTCGTCCACCACCACCTTTTCCACATTACTCATGCCTGGCAGATCGAACATGGTGTTGATCAGCGCGTTTTCCAGTATGGAGCGCAAGCCGCGGGCGCCGGTCTTGCGGGCCAGCGCCTTGCGGGCGATGGCCTTGAGTGCAGCAGGACGCACTTCGAGTTCAGCGCCCTCCATGGCCAGCAGTTGGGCAAACTGCTTGACCACAGCATTCTTGGGCTCGGTGAGAATCTGCACCAGAGCGTCTTCGCTGAGCTCAGCCAAAGCAGCAATGACCGGCACGCGGCCCACCAATTCCGGGATCAAACCAAACTTGATCAGGTCTTCCGGTTCGATCTCGAGGAACGACTCCGAGAGACTGCGCTGCTGCTTGCTGCGCACCACCGCAGCAAAGCCCATGCCAGAGGCCTCGGTTCGGTTTTCAATGATTTTCTCCAGGCCTGCAAAAGCGCCACCACAAATGAACAGGATGTTGGTCGTGTCGACTTGCAGGAAGTCCTGGTTGGGGTGCTTGCGCCCGCCTTGCGGCGGTACGCTGGCCATGGTGCCTTCGATCAATTTGAGCAGCGCCTGCTGTACACCCTCTCCCGAGACGTCCCGGGTGATGGAGGGGTTGTCGGACTTGCGGGTGATCTTGTCGATTTCGTCGATGTAGACGATGCCCTGCTGGGCGCGCTCCACGTCGTAGTTGCAGCTTTGCAGGAGTTTGGCCACGATGTTTTCCACATCCTCGCCGACATATCCGGCTTCGGTCAGCGTGGTCGCGTCTGCCATCACAAAGGGCACATTCAGCATGCGCGCCATGGTCTGCGCGAGCAATGTCTTGCCAGAGCCTGTCGGCCCAATCAAGAGGATGTTGCTTTTGGCCAGCTCCACATCATCTTTGCGGGCGGTTTTTTTGTGGCGCAAGCGCTTGTAGTGGTTGTAGACCGCTACGGCCAGTGCGCGCTTGGCGCCTTCCTGTCCGATCACATAGTGGTCCAGATTCCCTTTGAGGTCTGCGGGCGTTGGCACCTCCTCACCAGAAGGCTTGACCGATTCCAGGCCGGGCAACTCGTCACGGATGATGTCGTTGCACAGATCGATGCACTCATCGCAGATGAAGACCGAGGGACCCGCGATCAGCTTCTTGACCTCGTGCTGGCTTTTGCCGCAGAAGGAGCAATAAAGGGCTTTTTCGCCGGAGGCGGCTTTTTTGTCTGCCATGGAAGGTGGGGTCTGGGAGTGCCGGTAGCAACGTTTGGGAACAATGATAGTGCAAGCCTGCCTGAGGGTTGCCGCTCAAAAGACCTTGATTTGGGGTCAAGTCAGGCGTTTTAGAACCGCAAAACGCCTGGGGCGGCTCGACTCAGGCGCTGGGGCGCTTGTCGATCACCTTGTCGATCAAACCGTATTCGGCCGACTCGGCCGCGCTCAGGTAGTAATCGCGCTCGGTATCGCGTTCGATTTTTTCCAGTGGCTGTCCAGTGCGCTCAGCCAGGATCTTGTTGAGCTGCTCGCGGGTTTTGAGGATCTCGCGGGCGTGGATCTCGATCTCGGTAGCCTGACCCTGCGTGCCGCCCAGCGGCTGGTGGATCATGATTTTGGAGTTCGGCAAGGCGAAGCGCTTTCCCTTGGCGCCTGCGGCCAGCAGGAATGCGCCCATGCTGGCGGCCATGCCGGTGCACAGGGTTGAAACGTCTGGCTTGATGAAGTTCATGGTGTCAAAAATCGCCATGCCAGCACTCACCGAACCCCCAGGCGAGTTGATATAGAACGAAATGTCCTTGTCCGGGTTCTCGCTCTCCAAGAACAGCAGCTGTGCCACCACCAGGTTGGCCGATTGGTCATTGACCGGGCCCACCAGAAAGATCACACGCTCCTTGAGCAGGCGTGAATAAATGTCGTAGGCGCGTTCACCGCGACCCGACTGCTCGATCACCATGGGCACCATGCCCAGACCTTGAATGTCCATTGCGCTCATGCGTTTCTCCGATGTGTATGCATTGCCATGTCACTACTGTAACCAACCCGCCATAGCCACCGGCATGGCGCGGCTTTGGGCAGAAGGGGCAGATGGCGCTCCAGACGCAAAAGGCAAGCGTCAGGAGCAAAAAAGGGCGGAAAAGTCCGCCCCGGTGAAGCTGGGCGCAAAGCGCCCCTGGCCACGCCTTGGATCAACCCTGGCCCATCAGCTCGTCAAAACCGATCACCTTCTCGGTGACCTTGGCCTTGCTCAGCACAAATTCGGTCACGTTGTTTTCAATCACGATGGCTTCTACCTCTGCCATGCGGCGGTTGTCGCTGGTGTACCAGCGCACCACATCGGCGGGTTTTTCATAGGAAGCGGCCAACTCTTCAATGTGCGCCTTGAGCTGCTCGGGTTTGGCCTGCAGTTCTTGAGCCCGCACCAGCTCGGCCACCACCAGACCCAGGCGCACACGGCGCTCGGCTTGCGGGCGGAACAGGTCTTCGGGAATCGGTGCCTTTTCGGCATCGGGCACCCCGCGCTGCTTGAGATCGGCGCGGGCACCTTCGACCAGCCGGTCCAGTTCGGACTGCACCACCGACTTGGGCAAGTCCAACTCGGCAGCGGCTGCCAGCGCGTCCAGTGCGGCCTGCTTGTTGCGGGCCAGCAGGCGGTGTTTGACTTCGCGCTCCAGGTTCTTGCGGATGTCGGCATGCAGGCCGTCTACCGTGCCGTCTTCGATGCCCAGCGATTTGGCCAGTGCGTCATCGACGTCGGGCAGGTTCGCGGCTTCGACCTTGTTGAGCGTGACCAGGAAATCGGCGGTCTTGCCTGCCACATCCTTGCCGTGATAGTCCTCCGGGAAGGCCAGCGGGAAGGTCTTGGACTCGCCCGACTTCATGCCGCGCACCGCATCTTCGAACTCCTTGAGCATCTGGCCATCGCCCACGATGAACTGGAAGCCTTCGGCTTTGCCACCCTCAAACGCTTCGCCGTCGATTTTGCCGGCGAAGTCGATGGTGACCCGGTCGCCATCGGCGGCGGCCTGATCAGCGGCGCGCTGGGCGAACGTGCGGCGCTGCTTGCGCAGGATATCGAGCGTGCGGTCAATGGCTGCGTCGGTGACTTCGGTGGCGACTTTCTCCACTTCAGCGGTGGTCAGGTCGCCCATCTTCACTTCGGGGTACACCTCAAACACCGCGTCAAACGCCAGCTGGCCTTCGGGCGATTCTTCTTTTTCGGTGATCTTGGGCTGGCCAGCCACACGCAGCTTGGCCTCGCTGGCGGCCGAAGCAAAGGCTTCGCCCACTTTGTCGTTCATGACTTCGTAGTGCACCGAATAACCATAGCGCTGGGCCACCACATTCATCGGCACCTTGCCCGGACGGAAACCGTCCATCTTGACATCGCGGGCGAGGCGCTTGAGGCGCTTGGACACTTCGCTCTGGATGGCGTCGGCGGGCAGCGTCAAGGTGATCTTGCGCTCCAGCTTTTCCAGGGTTTCAACGGTCACGGTCATGGTTCTCTCCAAGAGGGATGGAGGTCGTGCAAAGGGCCGACCTGTAGGGATCTGTCAGTCTGTACCGTGGTGCGCGGGGGGGGACTCGAACCCCCACACCATTGCTGGCGTCAGGACCTAAACCTGGTGCGTCTACCAATTTCGCCACCCGCGCGCCTGGTATGCGGGCCCACACGCATCCGCATCAGCAGCGGCTGCGTGGCTTGAGGGCACGCTTTTCGGCAACCTTCTATTCTAACCGCTGCGACCAGCCCAACTTGACCGGACGGGCTGCGGGCTGTCTGGCGCCACCGGCCTCACGCCAGGCGCTGTCGCAAGGCTCGGACCGCGCTAGCGGGTGTGGTCAGCACCGGTACACCCAGCGCTTTCGCCACCATAGGCTGAGCGCGCGCCATGCTGAATTGCGCCAGTGCAATGGCGGTACACCCCTGGAGCATCAGGCGGTTGGCAGCTTGAACCACAGCCTGGTCGTGCGCCGGTCCGTCGCCCCGGTTGAGCGCGTCCAGCGCCTCGGGCACCAGCGCTGTTTCCAGTGCGAGCTCAGGCGGGAACTCCGCAGGCATGGACGCCAGTGTCGGCGCAAAAGACGCGATCAGGCCCAGCCGGCCACCGATCGCGGTGGCTTCGGCCACCATGGCTTCATTGGGCTTGAGCACCGGCATATGGGGCCGCCGCGCGGCCACCGCCTCGATACAGGCGCCAAAGGCCGAGCAGGTAAACAGAATGGCCTGCGCTCCCGTGGATTGCGCATAGCACGCCAGGTCTTCAAAGCGTTGGTGCATCGCCGCGTCCAGCCCTCGGTTTCCCCGCGCGAGATCACCCGAGAGGCTGTCGTCCAGCAGGTTCATGCGAATGGCCTCGGGCCATTCACGCGTCAGCTCGGCGTTGATCGGCTCGACTGAGTGCGCCAGCGCATGGATCAGGGCAATCCGCGGGCCACTCATGTCGCTGCCGCCACCGCGGGCGCCGCCGAGCGGGCGCGGCGGCTTTGCAAGCCCATGACCAGCGCCAGCAACAGCAACGCGGGCAGGAACAGCCATTCCTTGGCCGGACGGTCCGAGGGCACCTCCAGCGCGGTGATGCGGAAGCTCTGCTCAATGCCGAGCTTCTCGGCCGTACTGCCAAAACGCGTGCCGACCACGAGCAGCGAATCGCCATCGCTCATCACGGTCAAGCCCGAATGGGCCAGGCGGGTCTTCACATCTCCAGCCGGCCCCAGGGGCAGCAGCACGCCTTTTCGGATGTCCTGCCCTTCCAGGTTCATGCCTTCCACCCAGACGCGTTTACCGCTGTTCGCAGGCGCCGCCTCGATGGCCTGCGCCATGGCCTCGCCCTTGATTTCGTCAAACGGCGGATGGATCATGTCCATCCAGAAGCCGGGCCGAAACAGGGTGAAGCAGACCAGCAGCAGGGCAATGGTTTCATACCACTTGGTGCGGGTCAGGAAATAGCCCTGTGTGGCCGCCGCAAACACGAGCATGGCGATCAGCGCAGACGCCACGGTCATGAACAGGTGCACCGGGCCGGTCAGCCCGATCAGCAGCAACTGCGTGTTGAAGATGAACAGAAACGGCAGGATGGCCGTGCGCATGCTGTAGTAGAACGCAGTCACACCGGTCTTGATCGGATCGTGTTTGGCAATCGCAGCCGCTGCAAACGAGGCCAGCCCGACGGGTGGGGTCACATCGGCCATCAAACCAAAATAAAACACGAACAGATGCACCGCGATCAGCGGCACGATGAGGCCACTTTGTGCGCCCAGCTCCACCACCACAGGCGCCATCAGGGTGGACACCACGATGTAGTTGGCGGTGGTCGGCAGGCCCATGCCCAGCACCAGGCTGATGATCGCCACCAGCACCAGCATCAGCATCAGGTTGCCGCCCGAGAGCATTTCCACCAGCTCGGTCATCACCAGGCCCACGCCGGTGAGCGAGACGGTACCCACAATGATCCCGGCCGCCGCCGTGGCCACACCGATGCCGATCATGTTGCGGGCACCGGTTTCCAGCCCGGTCACCAGATCGCGCAGACCCGCCATGAAGTGCTCGCCAAACCGGTGGTCGGCACGCATCAGACCCAGCAAGGGTTTTTGCGTCACCATCACAAACATCATGAACAGCGTGGCCCAGAAGGCCGAGAGCGCGGGTGAGAGCTGCTCGACCATCAGGCACCACACCAGCACCACCACGGCCAGCAGGTAGTGCATACCGGACTTCACCGTGGGCCCGGTCTCGGGCAGCTCGAACACCGGCGAGTTGGGATCGTCGATCGGCAGATCGGGCTGGCGCGACCCGATCCACAGCAGGCCCACATAGGCCGCCAGCAAGCCCAGGCCGATCAACGGCACGGCGGCGTCCCCAAGTTGGTTCTTGAGGAAACCGATCACCACATAGGTCAGACCCGCCAGCACGATGAAGCCGCTGACCGTCATCAGGAAGGACATCAGCCGCTGGGTGCCAGTGCTGACCGTGCGCCGGGGCAGCCCTTGCATGCCCGCCTTGAGCGCTTCCAGGTGCACGATATAAAAGAGCGCGATGTAGGAAATGATGGCCGGCAAGAAGGCGTGTTTCATCACCTCCACATAGGTGATGCCGACGTATTCCACCATCAGGAAAGCGGCGGCACCCATCACCGGCGGCATGATCTGGCCATTGACCGACGACGAGACTTCGACCGCACCGGCTTGGTCGCCCCGGTAACCCACGCGCTTCATCAGCGGGATGGTGAAGGTGCCGGTGGTGACCACGTTGGCGATCGAAGAGCCGGAGATGATGCCGGTGGCCGCCGACGACACCACGGCCGCCTTGGCCGGCCCGCCGCGCATGTGGCCCAGCAAGGCAAAAGCGCTCTTGATGAAGTAGTTGCCCGCACCGGCTTTGTCCAGCAGCGAGCCAAACAACACAAACAGAAAAATGAAGCCGCTGGACACACCCAGCGCCACGCCGAACACACCCTCGGTGGTGAGCCAGAAATGCGACGCTGCGCGGTCGATCGAAGCGCCCCGGTGCGCCACCGCGTCGGGCATGTAGGGCCCGGCAAACGTGTAGACCAGAAACACTGTGGCCACGATCACCATGGGCAGACCCAGCACGCGGCGCGTGGCTTCCAGCAAGAGCACCACACCCACCGCAGCGGCGTACACATCCATGGACGTGGGCTGACCCGGGCGCGTCGCCAGCTCACGGTAGAACAGGAACAGGTAGGCCGCGCAGAACGCGCCCACCAGGGCCAGCGCCCAGTCCAGCGCGGGCACACGGTCGCGCGGCGAACGCTTGCTGGCCGGATACGCCATGAAACCGAGAAAGACGGCGAATGCCAGGTGAATCGCCCGGCTTTCGGTGTCGTTGAGCATGAAGACGCCCAGGCTGAACGGCAGCGGTGAAGCGATCCAGAGCTGGAACAGTGACCACGCGACCGCCACCCACAGCAGCAGCCGGGTCACCAGCGGGCCCGGCTGGCGCCCCCCGGCATCGTTGTCCTGCACCAGTTGGGCCACATCGATATCCTGGGCCTTGTCTTCTCGGGTCATGAATGAAACTCCTCAACGGCATCAAAAACGGTGGCCTCGACCCACCGGGCGCTGCACAAAGGCCGCACACAAAACACCCCATGGGCGGAGGCCGCCCATGGGGTGCTCAGAGGCGGCGGCAACGGGATTACTTGATCCAGCCGCGCTCCTTGTAGTACTTGGCAGCGCCAGCGTGCAGCGGGGCCGACAGGCCGTCTTTGACCATGTTTTCCGGGTTCAGGTTGGCCAGCGCCGGGTGCAGCTTCTTGAAGTCGTCGAAGTTCTCGAACACCGCCTTGACCAGGGTGTACACCTGATCCTCAGGCGCCTTGGCCGAGGTCACGAAGGTGGCCAGCACGCCGTAGGTCTGGGTGGGCTGGTCATTGCCTTTGTACATGCCACCGGGAATGGTGGCTTTGGCGTAGAAGGAGTTGTCGGCCACCAGCTTGTCTACTGCCGGGCCGGTGATGTTCACCAGCTTGGCGCCACAGGTGGTCACCGGGTCCTGGATGTTGGCGCTGGGGTGGCCCACACCGTAGAAGAACGCGTCGATCTTGTTGTCGCACAGGGCGGCGCCATGCTCGTCGGCCTTGAGTTCGGCAGCCAGGCCAAAGTCCGACACCTTCCAGTTCATGGCGGTGAGCAACTGGTCCATGGATGCACGGGTACCGGAGCCGGGGTTGCCCACGTTCACGCGCTTGCCCTTGAGGTCGCCGAAATTCTTCACGTTGGCGTCGGCTCGAGCCAGGATGGTGAACGGCTCGGGGTGCAACGAGAACACCGAGCGCAGATCGGCGAAGGCACCGCTCTGCTGGAAGGCACTGGTGCCCTTGAAGCCGTGGAAGTTCCAGTCGGACTGGGCCACGCCGAAGTCCAGGTCACCCGCCTTGATGGTGTTGATGTTGGCCACGGAACCGCCGGTGGACTCCACGGTGCAGCGGAAACCGTGTTTGGCGCGGTCTTTGTTAACCAAGCGGCAGATGGCACCACCAGCCGCGTAATACACCCCGGTCACGCCGCCGGTGCCGATGGTCATGAATTTCTGCTGGGCCTGCACGGGCGCCAGCGGGGCCATGATGGCAAAGGCCGCAGCGGCCAGGGCCACGCGGGACAGGGGAGCTTTGAAGGAGACGGACATGCAGATTCCTTGTGGTTGAGACTCAAAAACGTCCTCGGCACGCGCCGGGAAGTCAGCCGAAAGGCATCCTACCCGCCCAAACCGGGGCCACCGACCGGGTTTTACCCCAAAAGTTGCATCTGTAATGATGCTGTAAGAAAACTTATATTAGGCCAGCGCTCGCTCAATCGCCGTGTGCAGGCGCTGCACGATCACCGCCAACTCGGCTTCGCTGCTGATAAAAGGCGGCGCCAGCAGCACATGGTCGCCATGCTGCCCGTCCACCGTGCCGCCCATGGGGTAGACCATCAGCCCTTCGGCCATGGCCTCGCTTTTGATGCGGGCATGCAGCTTCCGCTGCGGGTCGAACCACCGGCGGCTGGCCCGGTCGGCCACCAGTTCGATACCCCAGAACAGGCCCCGGCCCCGGATATCACCCACATGCGGGTGCGCGCCAAACGTCTCCTGCAACTGCGCCTGTAGAAAAGCGCCGCGCTCGCGCACCTGCGCCAGCAAGCCCTCGCGCTGGATCACCCGCTGCACCGCCAGCGCCGCCGCGCAGGCGACCGCGTGGCCGAGGTAGGTGTGACCATGCTGGAACAAGCCGCTGCCCTGGCGGAACACCTCCACCAGCCGCCCCTGCGCCAGCACCGCGCCAATCGGCTGGTAACCGCCGCCCAGGCCTTTGGCGATCGTCAGCAGATCGGGCACCACGCCTTCCTGTTCACAAGCGTGCAGCGAACCGGTGCGGCCCATGCCACACATCACCTCGTCGAGGATCAGCAGAATGCCGTGGCGGTCACACAATTCGCGCACGCCTTTGAAGTAGCCGGGCACTGCGGTCAGCACACCCGCCGTCGCGCCGCCCACTGTTTCGGCCACAAAGGCCATCACTGTGTCCGGCCCCAGTCGCTCGATGGCCTCGGCCAGTTCGGCCACCAGGCGCTGCCCGTACTGCTCGGGCGACTCATCGGCCAGCCGGTCGCGGTATTCGTAGCACGGCGCCACATGGGTCACATCGATCAGCAGCGGCTGGAACTGCGCACGCCGCCAGGCGTTGCCGCCCACCGCCAATGCGCCCAGCGTGTTGCCGTGGTAGCTCTGGCGGCGAGCGATGAAGTGGCGCCGCTGCGGTTGCCCGATCTCCACAAAATACTGCCGCGCCATCTTCAGCGCCGCCTC
>DAIOEI010000005.1:16556-19059 GCA_036746335.1 Hydrogenophaga sp.
TGGCGGAGCTGGCGGTGAAAAACATGGGTTTGGGTGCTCATGGGTCAAACAGAAACGGAAGAAGGTGGCACGACAAGGCCAACGAACAGGGACACGCAACTGCGGTGCAGTGTAGGCAGCGCCCCAGTGGCGCGCTCATGCTTTTTGCGCCCTGCCCATGCCTTTGGGTCATACCCCTGCCCGGGTTTGGCATTTCCCAGACCCGAGCTGCGCCCCTACAGTGCCGCCCATGACCTCTTCCTCCGCAAGCCGCGAAACTTCCGTGTGCGTGATCGGCGCCGGCATCGTGGGCCTGACCGCCGCCTGGCAACTGCAGCAACAAGGCCACCGCGTCACCGTGATCGACCAGGGCCAGGCCGGTCACGGCACCAGCGCCGCCAACGGCGCCCAGCTGAGCTACGACCATGTGGCGCCGCTGGCCGATCCGTCACTCTGGGCCCAGTTGCCCAAGCTGCTGCTGGCCAAAGACTCGCCTTTCCAACTCCGCCTGCAGGCCGACCCACAGCAATGGGCCTGGGGCCTGCGGTTCCTCGCTGCCTGCCGCCGCAGCGTGGCGCAGGAGACCACCGCCCACCTGCTGCAGCTTGGCGCCGAAAGCCGCCTGGCCTTCGAACAGCTGATGCAGGCGGAAGCGATGGATTGCCACCACACGCGCAGCGGCAAGCTGGTGATCTACAGCAGCGAGGCCAGCTTTGCCGCTGCGCGCGGCCAGATGGCGCTGCAGCACGCGTTGGGCAGCGTGCAGTCCGCACTGACCGCCGCCGAGACCGTGGCGGTGGAGCCTGCGCTGGCGCACCACCAGCCGCACTTCGTCGGCGCCATCCACACGCCTGGCGAAGCCGCAGCCGACTGCCAGGCCATTTGCCACCACCTGCGCCGCCGCCTGATCGAGTGCGGCGCGCAGGTGTTGGAGAACATCACCGTCAGCCGACTGGAGCGCCAGGGTGGACGCGTGGTCGCTGTGCGCACCGCGCAGGGCGCGATCACGGCCGATGCCTTTGTGCTCGCCGCTGGCACCGGCTCGGTGGCCCTGGCCCGACCGTTGGGCGTGCGCCTGCCCGTGTACCCGCTCAAGGGCTACAGCCTCACGCTTGACGCGGCGCCCGGTCCGGCCTCTGCGCCCACGTTCAGCGTGACCGACGCCGCGCGCAAGGTGGTCTTCGCCCGCCTGGGCAGCCAGTTGCGGGTGGCCGGCATGGCCGAGCTCGTGGGGCACTCCACCCACATCCCGCCCGAGCGCATCGCCTCGCTGCTGGCCAGCACCCGCGCCCTGTTCCCGCTGGCCAGTGACTTCCAGACCTTGCGCCCCTGGGCGGGCCTGCGCCCCGCCACACCCACGGGCCGCCCCATCATCGGGCGCTTGCCCGGCGCGCCGGGCAACCTGTGGTTCAACACCGGTCACGGCGCCCTGGGCTTCACGCTTTCCTTTGGCAGTGCCGAGCGCCTGGCGCGCGCGATTCACGCCGCCTGAGCATCCACGTCCTGCAGCGCCTGCGCCATGCAGCGGGTGAACGCGCGGGCGATCACGGAATGGGGCTTGGCCGTGGGCCGCAGCGCGTGCACCGCCGTCGGCAGTGCAGGCTCCAGCGGCAACACATCCACCCGCGTCGTATCCGCCGAGGCGGCGGTGCATCTCTCCACCAGAGCCACTCCCACGCCGTGGTGCGCGAGCGCCAGGGCCACGTGGTAGGTCTGCACCGTCATCACCGCGTTCAGCCCGGTGCCGCTCTCGCGCAGCGCATTGCCCAGCAACAGGCCCAGCGGGTCCTGCCCGTCCAGCGCAATCACCGGCAACCGCGCCAATTGCGCCATATCCAGTCGACCCGCCTTCATCTGCTTCGGCGTCAGCAAGCCCTTGGGCACCACACACACCACCTGGCGCTGCGCCAGCACCTCCTGGGCCAGCGCCGGGTGAGACGCTGTACTGAACACAAACCCCAGATCCGCCTCCTGCAGCACCAGCGACGACACAATCTGCGGCGAATGCAGCGCCTGGTGGTGCACCACCACCGACGCGTGCTTCTCGCGAAAGCGCCGCATGGCGCGCGGGAACACTTCGTAGCTCAGTGCCAACACCGTCAACACCCGCAGCTCTCCCTGCCCCGCGCCCGAGCGCAGGCTGGCCGACAGCCGCTGCACCTCGTCAAGCTGGGCAAACAGGCGCTCGATGTGCGGGTACAGCGCCTGCGCCTCCGCCGTGGGCTGCAACCGCCCACCCACCCGGTGAAACAGCGCAAACCCCAGTTGCAGCTCCGCATGCTGCAGCGTGCGGCTGACCGCTGGCTGCGTGACGTGGATCAGCCGCGCCGCCGCGCTCACGCTGCCGGTGAGCATGACAGCGTTGAAGACTTCGATGTGACGCAGGCGCATGCGCCATTGTGGCTCGGTGGGCGCCAAAAAAATCGCCCGCCCATGGCTTACTCAAAGCTGCTGACAACGGGAGCCCGGCTGGGAGAAGGCTATTGCCTTTGTTGAGCGAGCGGTCAATGTGAGAAGTCTTCAA
>DAIOEI010000006.1:0-18841 GCA_036746335.1 Hydrogenophaga sp.
CTCAAGAGCAACATGCAGGAAGTGCGCGCGCGCGGCGGCGTCTTGTATGTGCTGGCCGATGCCGACACCCGCATTGGCAGCGGCGAAGGCGTGAACGTGATCCGCATGCCCGAGCACTATGGCGCTTTGAGCCCGTTGCTGCACGTCGTGCCGCTGCAACTGCTGGCCTACCACACGGCGTTGGCCAAAGGCACCGACGTGGACAAGCCAAGAAACCTGGCCAAGAGCGTGACGGTGGAATAGGCGCGCGGACCGCGATGACACCACTGTTCTTGAAAATTAAAGTCGCAAACTAGTTATCAAAGTCGAAAACACGACATTAAAGTCGAAAACAGATTTATAAGGGTATCGGAAATTTTTTGGTACTCCTTGGAGTATTCGTGTGGGGGTGAAGCGTGGCCTTTAAATTGGCTCAGTACGGACCCCTTCAATCTGAGCTCAATGTCAGCTTGAGGCTAATTGTGTTGAACAACTCCCCTGAAGGATTTTCAGCTTGTTCTCAGGGGTGCTTCACCCCTTACCTTGAATGAGATCGGCGATCCTGGGCCGTTCTATGAGGTCGACTTTTTGAGTCACGACGACTTCGACGGTGGCGCTGGAGTTTTTCAACACGATTGGCTGATCTGAGTCACTCGAGTGCTGCAGTGACGAACAGTTGCGAGGGTCGTCAGCGGGCATTCAGTGAGCGACTATACGAGCGACTGCTTCACCATCAAGACCGGGTAGACAGTACTTTCCATTGCGGCAGCTTGCCCGTTGGGTGTTCCCCTTGGCTATTGAATCCGCCGTGCCAATATCACCGAAGTGGCTGGATTCAGATCGCCGTTCGGGTCCATCAAGATGCCTGCGGGGAAGGCGATGGAGATTGTCCTGTCTGCTGTATCGAGACAGAGCAAGTGATTGTTGTCTCCGTCGCCCAAGTCGGCCAGTTCCGCCGGGGCAACAACGACGCGCATACTGCCGTCTTGGGCTTGCACGGTGACAAGATAAAGGCCGCGCTCGGCCGCGCCCGGTTCTTTGCCGTTAGCAAGTGTCACGCCACCAGACCACACCACGCGCAAGACTTGCAAGCTGCCTTCGGACGGACAGGCGCTCCCCCTGGTGCGGCGCACGTCCAGACCCTTGTGCGGGTGGGCTGGCTCAAAGAGTTCCGCCAGGACCAAGCTCGGTCCCTGTTCGAGCGGCGTCACCGCGACCGCAGCTCCCTTGAAATCCAGTGTGCGGTCGATAGCGTAGATGTGCCCAGTGACTTCGACACGCGCAGGAGGATCGGCATCGGCATTGCCGAATTCGCCAATCAACAGCACTGTTCGCAACTCGCCCGCATCGGTGGCCGGAACCAAAGACACGCAGTGCACATGGCCTTTCGTGCCCGACACTTTCGTGACCTGAAAGTCGCCCGCCTGCAGTGTGGTGTGGTCGATCTCCGTGGAGAAGATGACCGGCATGCCGTCGAGGCCCTTCGCGCCTCGACAAATAGCGTTGGCTGTTTGGGGCATCTTGTTGTCCAGGCCGAAAAAGGCTGACAGCAACTTTGCTTGCCCCCCGTCCGTTGCCCGAGGCAGCCCCAGTACGGTGGTCGTGTCCGTTTGCTCAAGGCTGTGCGGCACTGTACAGCCAAGCATGGGCAGGACAAGAAGGGTCAAAAGGCCTGAAGCGAAAAGGCAGTGTTTCATGTCGCTACTCCTATGGGATGGCTTGGTGACCCGAATTACCCATGCGTCGATATCTCGCCGGAGGCAGATTTGGAGGAAGACCGCCATACACGCCATGCGCCAGAGCCGCGATGACCATGAGGGTTTTGATCATCCAGTTCATAGTTGCGCATCCCCATCAAGGCTTGACCCACTCCTCTTTAGATTTGGTCTACCTGAGGCAAGCAGCTACTGTTGTGCTTGTGCGGCGATTTCTTCTTTGGTTACGACGCCATCCCCATTCGCATCGGCCTCCTTAAAGGCCTTTGTGTACATCCCAAAGCGGCGGATGCTGGCGGCCCGGCCGATGTTGTGATCCGCATTGAGGTTGATGAACGTCTTGAATTCGGCCCCATCGAGATGACCATTCTTGTCTTCATCAGCCACTTGGAAATGCGCCTGAGCCTGCGCGCGCTGTGGGTTGTCTTTGCCTGAAGCCAGCAATGTTGGCGCTTGGAGAGCCACAGCGGCAACGACTACGGGTGCGATGGTTGTGTAATTCAGTCGCATGGTGAACATCTCCGACATCGTCATCATTAAAAAAACTCGTGCGTCATCCTGCTGGCAAGATCCGGTCTTGGACCTTGCCAAGAAGCCGCTTACACGCGCATCAGAACCAATACAGTCGATACCAGCCGGGTGCCTTGCAATGCACCCCAAATCGAGGCACAGCGCATCCTCAGACACCCACTCGGTATTGCCTCAAGCTTCATCAAAGTCTCGCTTTGGCAGGGCACTTAGGGGGCGCACCATGGGCCCGAGGATGTGTAGCTAGCCGGTGTCAGATGCGTGCCGAGGAGTCAGGGCGGGAAGGTAGCCGTTGGCTTGTGGCCTGGTGCGGGAGGGCGGACTGCTCCAAGCTTGAGACCTCGCTGGATACGGCACTTTTGCTGACACCTGGCGGTGCGAACAATGCGCGCCATATGTCCTTGCCGCAACGTGCGTCTCGCAAGTCACAGGCCAAGTTCATCCACTCGTGAAAGGCGATGCGCAGTGGGTTGTAAGTCAGCAGCGGCGTGGTGAGCCCATACTTTGGCGGCAGATCGGCACATTCCTCCACGTAGGTGCCGAACAAACGGTCGAACACCATCAGAACGCCACCGTAGTTGCAATCCAGATACTCCGGGTTGCTGCCGTGATGCACGCGGTGGTTCGACGGCGTGTTGAACCAGCGTTCGAACGTCTTGCCCAATTTTGGGATCCAGGTGGTGTGCAGCCAGAATTGGTAGATCAGATTGAACATCGTGGCGAGCGTTACCGCCATCGGCGAAAAACCGAGCCACAGCAGTGGTGAAAAGAACAGCGCCGTGCCGGTGATCTTGCCCGTCCAGCCCAGCCGCAGCGAGGTGGCCAGCGTCAGCTGGTTGGGCGTATGGTGCACCGCATGAGTCGCCCAGAACCAGCGCACGCGATGGCCACTGCGGTGGTACCAGTAGTAGCAGAACTCCTGGCCCACGAAGAGCAGCGCGAATGCCCACCAAGTATCCAAGGCGATCGTGAACAGGCGGTGCTCGTAGACCCAGCTGATCAATGGGATCGCTAGCATGAGCCCAAGCCCTGAGGCCACCGCTTCGGCAAAGCGCCGACCCACAGCATCAGCAATCGACACCGCGAAGGCCCGCCAGTCGTAACCACCGGGGGCACGGCGCGACATGACGAAGCCTTCTATGGCTGCGATACCCAGCAGCGCGACGATCAAGGCGCCGAGCCAGAGCTTTAGGTCTGAGGCTGCGAGTTCGTTGAGGACGAAGTCATCCATGGAGGTTCAAGCTCCGACCGCGATGCGGCAGTTGTCCAGCGCCTGCGCCAGCTTGGGGACGAACGTCACCGAAGCGGTCAACGCCATGGCCAAGACGCCGATGCCTGAGATGGGCGGCAGGGATGGAAATTGGTGCATCTTGCAATCCTGTGAAGATTGGGGGAAGTACAGACGCACCACACCGTGATGCTTGCTGAAATTAGATGCGGTAGGTCACTCCCGCGCGGTGACGGTGCGCGACAAATTGCGACAGCGCTGTCGCAACGGGTAGAGGCTACGTCAAACCTGCGCGCCTCCAAACCGCCCCGCCCTGTCGCCGATGAAAGCGCTGACTCCGATACCCGGCTAGCAGCTCGCCGCGCGCGATGTGAAGCTTGCTTGCGTGATGGCCGATTTCTGAGATATGGCTTCTGCCTGCTCGAGTTCGATGATTTCAAGGCAGCACCTCGGAGTCGCATAAGTGCCCCTCAAGAATGGGCCTTCGGTCGCAACAACAACGCCGTGAAAACAGGCACGAAGGCCATGGCCAGAAGCGTTGACGTCAACATCCCCGACAGCACAGTGATGCCAATGGAAATGCGCGCCGCTGCACCGGCACCACTGCTCAACACCAAAGGCAGCACCCCCAGGATGAAGGTCAGCGAGGTCATGAGGATCGGGCGCAAACGACGCCGCGAGGCCTCCAGCGCGGCCGCTCCCACGTCCATCCCTTCGCGCACCAACTCCGCCGCCACTTCGACAATGAGGATGGCGTTCTTCGCCGAGAGCGCAATGAGCAGCACCAGGCCAATCTGCACATAGATGTTATTGGGCAAACCCACCGCCAGCAGTGCGCCCACCGTGCCCACCAGGGCCAGCGGCACCGACAGCAACACCGGCATAGGGGTGCGCCAGCTTTCGTACTGGCCGGCCAGCACGAGGTACACCAGCGCCAGCGCCAGGCCAAACACCAGCACGATGGAACTGCCCACGAGCTTTTCCTGGTAGGACATGGCGGTCCATTCGTAGCCCACCCCGGGTGGCAGCAATTCGGCGGCGAATTGTTCGAGTGCCGCCATGGCCTCGCCGCTGGCCACGCCAGGTGCCGCAGCGCCCAGCACGGCGGCCGTGGGATAGAGGTTGTACTGCGACGCCACCGCAGGTCCGCTGTCGGCCGTGAACTGCGCAAAGGCGCCCAGCGGCACCATCTCGCCCCCCTTGCTGCGCACGGTCAGCTCGCCAATGGCGGCCAGGTCGCGCCGCGTGTCGGGGTCGGCCTGCACGTAGACGGTGTAGTTCTGCCCCAGGGCCGAAAACAGGTTGACGAAGGACGCGCCCAGGTAGGTCTGCACCGTGTCATAGGCATCACTCATCGAAACGCCCAGCGACTCGGCGCGCGAGCGGTTCAGTTCCATGCGCAGCTGCGGCACGTTCACACGCAGGGGGGTGAACACGTTCTGGAAGCGACCGTCACCGCGAGCGCGTTGGACCATAGCCTCAGCGGCTTCTGCCAGCTTGCTCCAGTCGTTGCTGCCGTCCTGCAGTACCAGTTGCATCTGAAAGCCACCCGAGAGGCCCAGGCCATTGATGGGCGGTGGCAGCAGCACCTGGCTTTGCGCTTGCGGAACCTCGGCCAGCAAGGCGTTGAACTTCGTGAACAGGCTGCGCAGGTTTTGGCCCTCCCCCGTGCGCTCCTTCCAGTCGTGCAGCGTCACGTACAGCAGCCCTGCGCTGGACAGCGGGGTGTTGCCCTCCGTGGCCGAAACGCCTGCGACAGCAATGGCATGCTTGACACCCGGTATGCGTCGCACGCGTTGGGAAATGTCATCCAGTACCGCTTGTGTGCGGCCGACCGAGGCGGCATCGGGCAACTGCACGGAGATGAGCACATAGCCCTGGTCTTCCGTGGGAATGAAGCCGGTGGGGATGCGCATGAAGCCCACCAGCGCCACGGCCATCAGCAACACGGCCACCGCGGCACTGGGCCACTTGAACCGGATGAGCCAACCGATCAGCCGCATGTAGACCACCTCCAGCGCGCCATAGCCGCGGTTGAAGCCTCGGATGTAAGCGCCTGCCAGGGCGTTTGGCTTCTTGTCGGGGTCGGCCACCCGCAGGAACTGCGCCGACTGCACAGGTTTCAAGGTGATGGCATTGATGCCCGAGAGCACGGCGGTGGCGGCAATCACCAGCGCGAACTGCTGGTACATCTGCCCGGTGATGCCGGGCAGGAAGGCTGCTGGCAGGAACACGGCACAGAGCACCAGGGTGATGCCAACGATCGGGCCCAGCAATTCCTTCATGGCTGCGATGGCGGCGGGCCGTGGGGGCAGACCCTGTTCCATCTTCTGGGCCACCCCTTCCACCACCACGATGGCATCGTCCACCACGATGCCGATGCACAGTACGATGGCAAAGAGCGTGAGCAGGTTGACGCTGAAGCCCATCACTGCCATGGCCGCAAACGCACCGATGACCGTGATGGGCACGGTGGTGGCGGGTACCAAGGTGGCGCGCCAGTTTTGAAGGAAGGCCAGGATGACCAACAGCACCAGCACACCGGCCTCAATCAGTGTCTTGTAGACCTCGTTCACTGCGGCGGTGACGAATTTGGTGGTGTCGAAGGGGATGTCGTGACCAATGCCCTCGGGGAACTCCTTGGCCGCTTCGTCCATCGCCTCGCGCACGGCTTGGGCGGTCTCCAGCGCATTGGCGTCAGGTAACTGGAAGATGGCAAGGCCGCCAGCGGGCTTGCCGTCGAAGCCAAATGCCTGGCCGTAGTTCTGGCTGCCCAGCTCGATGCGGGCGATATCGGCCAGGCGGGTCACGCTGCCGTCGCTGGACGAGGCCACCACCAATTGGCCGAAGTCCTCGGGCGTGCTCAGCGGACTGTCCACGGTGAGCGTGAGCTGCTGGTCGGGCGCCGTGCTGCCTGGACTCACCGGCGGGGCACCCACCTGCCCTGCGCTCACGCGCTGGTTCTGTTTGCTGATGACAGCCACCACCTGCGCGGGATTCATGCCCCGCTGGCGCAGCTGCGCAGGGTTCAGCCACACGCGCATGCTGTAGCTGCCAACGCCAAACACGTTGACATCGGCGACGCCGGGCAAACGCACCAAACGATCGCGCAGTTGCAGGCTGGCGAAATTGCTCAGGAACAGTGCGTCATGCTGGGGCTTGGTCGACGACACCGTAATGATCTGCAAGATGCCGGTTGACCTCTTCTTAGTGACGATGCCCTGTTGTTGTACCGGTTGCGGCAGCGTCGGCAGGGCGGCGGCCACGCGGTTTTGCACGGCCACCTGAGCCTGCTCTGCGTTCGTGCCCACGGCGAAGCTCACGGTGAGCGAGTAGCGCCCGTCGTTCGAGGCGTAGGACTGCATGTAGATCATGCCCTCGACGCCGTTGACCTGCTGCTCGATGGTGCGCGCCACCACTTCCTGCACGGTGCGCGCATTGGCCCCTGGGTAGTTGGCCGTGACCTGGATGGTGGGCGGCGTGAGCGACGGGTATTGCGCGACCGGCAGACCATACAGAGCCACGGCCCCCAACAAGAGCATCAGCCAGGCAATCACGTTGGCCAGCACTGGCCGTTCGATGAAGAACCTGGCAATCACGAGGCGCTCCCGGCGCTAGCCGCCTGGACCTTCACTTCCTGCCCCGGCTTCAAGCGGGTATGGCCTTCCACGATCAAGGCTTCGCCGCCCTTCAACCCTTCCAGCACTTCCACCCGTTCGATGTCCAAAGGGATCACTTTCAGATTCACGCGCTGCGCTTTTTGTTCAGCGCCCAGGGTCATCACGAAGCTGCCTTCCTGGTCATGCAGCAGCCAGCTCTTTTTAAGCACCAGAGCCTGCCGCTCGCGGCCCAGGTCGATCTCTAGGCGGGCGTAAAAGCCGGGAAGCAGGCGACGCTCGCGGTTTTCGAAGCGCGCCCGTATGGGCACGCTGCCGGTGCTGGAATTCACCACATGGTCAACAAAGTCCACCACGCCGGTGTCGGCAGCCTCGCTTTGCCCCTGCAAGGTGGCACTGGCGCTCACGCCCACGATCTTCTTCGGCTGGTCGCTACTGCTCGCTGAATAGGGAGCCCGCAGCCGAAGGGCCTCTCTTTCGTTAACAGTGGCGGCCACATACGCCGGCGAGAGCTGCATCAGCGTGCCCAGCACGGAAGGCCCGGTGGCCCCAACCAGGTTACCCACATCGACAGCGCGTCGGCTCATGATGCCATCGAAGGGTGCTCGTACCTCGGTGTACTCCAGGTTGAGCTCCGCCAGGCGCAAGTTGGCCTGGGCTTGCTGAAGGTTGGACTGCGCGGTGTCAACGCTGGCCTGCGAGGTGGCGTTGTCCTCCACCAGTTTGCGCTGGCGCTCGAACTCCGACTCCGCTTGCAAGAGCCGCGCCTTGTTCAGGTTCACCTGCTCCACGTAATTCGTAGGCTCGATGCTGAACAGCAACTGCCCTTTGCGCACAGGCATTCCGTCCTGGAAGTGAATCGCCTCCAGCACGCCTGGCACGCGGGCGGTGAGTTGCGCTTGCTGAAAGGGCTGCACCGTGCCGTCCAGCGCAAGGGAGTCGCGCACGGTCTCGGGTTGGAGCGTCAAAGTCTGCACCGCCACCGCGCCGATGGGCTGCACCGGTGCGCCTCTGGGCTTGCAGCCCGTGGCCAGCAAGGTGGCCGCGCCACACAGGGCCAGCGTGAGTGTGGTGTTACGCAAAAGGTGCTGCGGCGCGAATGGCTTGAGGAGTTGCATGTTGAAGGGCATCGCAAGAGGGTGTTGGGAGTGGCGCTGGTGCTGGTGCTGGTTCGATGGCTTTGAGCCTCAACCCGCATCGGGCCAGGCACCGCCCATCGCGCGGTACACGGCAATCACCGCCTGAAGCACGGCTGCGCGAGCCTGCGCTGCAGCATCTGCTGTTTGCAAGCGGCTTTGCTCAGCGCTGCTCACGCTCAGGTAGTCCACCTGACCAGCGCGGTAGCGGCTCATAGCCAGGTTGGCGGCGCGGCTTGCGGCGGTTTCTGCGTCTTGCGTAAGGCGAGCCTGCTCGCGACTGTTGTGCAACTGGGTGAATGCATCCTCCACCTCTTGCTGAGCCTTGAGCACCTGGTTCTGGTAGGCCGCCACTGCTTGGCGAAACACCTGGTCTTGCACTTCTACTTGGGCCTTGAGACGTCCTCTATCAAACAGCGGCAGCGAGAAGTTCAGTCCTGTGTTCACCAATCTGCTGTCCCAATTAAAGAGGTCTTTGACCGGAACACTGCCCGAGAACCCCAGCACGCCGCTGAGCGAGAAACTGGGGTAGAGCGCCGCTTCGGCTTGACCGATGCGCGCTGACTGCGAAGCCGCAGCCCAGAGCGCCTGGCTCACATCGGGCCGACGACGCAGCCAGTCTGCCGGGGCTACCTGCGGCCAGCGTGTGGGTTGTGCCGGAAGGGCCTCTGGCGCTTCGCTGGCATTCAGTCGCGCCACCATCGCAGCCGGGCTCTGGCCCAGCAACACAGCCAGCGCGTGGATGTTCTGCGCGACCGAGGTTTGCAAACCCGGCACTTGTGCGGCGGTCTGCGCCAACTGCGTCTGGGCTTGGCGCCAGTCCAGTTCGCTGCTGGCGCCGGCCTGGAAGCGCGCGCGGGCAATGCGCGCGTTTTCCTCTTGCTGCACCAGGTTGGACTGCGCGACCTCTAGCCGTTTCTGGGCCAATCTCCATTGCACATACACGCTGGCCACCGAGGCTCGCACTGAAAGCTGCGCCCAGCTCAGGCGTTCCTCAGCCGATCGCAACGACGCAGCATCGGCTTCCACTGCACGGCGCTGTTTGCCCCAAAAATCCAGCTCCCAGCTGCTTTGCGCCAGCACTTGGTTGGTAGTGGCACCTGTCGTCTCCCCGCGCAGCGAGCTGGCCAGATCCGGCAGCGTGTACGTGCTGCTGGCACCCAAGGCCACGGCGGGCAGGCTGCCGCCTTGGGTGGCACGCAGCACCCCTTGGGCGGCAGCCAACTGTGCAGCCGCGCTGGCGAGGTCAAGGTTGTTGGCATCGGCCTCAGTCAGCAGGCTTTGCAGCAACGGGTCTTGAAACTGCACCCAAAAGGCGGCTTCGCTCAGTGGCGCTGGGCTTTGAACGTCAACGGCAGACCATGTGGTGGGCAAGGCAGCAGCGGGAGCGCGGAAATCGGGTCCTACAGGGGCGAGCATTTGACAGCCACTCAATACAACCACGCTGATCCCGCCCAGAAGGCTGCTCAGGCAAACGCGGACAAGCAAACTTTCATCTCTGCTTCTTAAAGACGCCATGACAGGACCCGCCAATGGGTTGTGTTGACGGTGTCGATCTGCGGGGCATGTAACCCTTTGGCCTTCACCGTGACGATACAAAAGGAGAGCGGATTTCATGCCAGCTGACCAAAATGGCGTCGGCAAGCATGTGCTGGAACAAGCCTAGGCAGACATGCCTGGAGTCGCTAAGGCCTACGACAGAATCAACACCTACAAAAAGGGCCAGCGACCGTGGGGCAACTCAAAACCAGGAGCGCCAGTCTATTACTTCTCGGATTAGATGCTGCCCGGCCCTGCTTTGCGACTACAAGGCAATACGATTTGCGACAACGCTGTCACATGGAAGATTGCGGCATGTCGCACTCCCATAAACTACCAAGTCATGTCGCTGATTCAACCGCTGATCTTGATCGTGGACGACGATGCCGAGCTGTCCGCCATGCTCGTGGAGTTGCTGGCTCGAGAGGGCTGGTCCACGTTCACCGTACTGACTGCAGGCGACGGCGAACGTGCCGTGTTGACGCGCCAACCAGATGTGGTCTTGCTCGACGCGATGCTGCCGGACGGCAATGGCTTCGACCTCGCGCGGCGCTGGCGTGCGGCCCATCCCGACCTGGGCTTGGTGATGCTTACCGCGCGCGGCGACCCGATGGATCGCGTGCTCGGCCTGGAGATCGGAGCCGACGACTACCTGCCGAAACCGTTCGAATCGCGAGAGCTGGTGGCGCGTTTGCGAGCGCTGCTGCGGCGGTCGGAGCCACACCGCAGAAACAGCGCTGTGTTGCGTTTTGAAGGACTATCGATCGATATTCTCAAGCGCGAGGTTACCGCCGGAGGAGGAGTGGTGGCGCTCACGAGCGTCGAATTCAAGTTGCTCATAGCACTGGCCAGGAAGCCTGGTACCCCGCTGGCACGAGAGATGCTCACTGACGCGGTGCAAGTGGGCAGTTACCGGCCGCTGGAACGTACGGTGGATGTGCAGATCGCGCGGCTGCGGCGCAAGCTGCGCGATGCCAGTCCGGGCGCCGAGTGGATCGACACCGTGCGGGGAGAGGGGTACGTGTTCGTGCCTCGGGGTAGCAGCTTGGTCGATGGTGCCAGCGCTGTGTAGCCATGAGGCGCGCGCGCAGCCTGTTCATCCGCTTGCTGCTGGCGCAAGTCGTGCTGACGGTTTTGCTCACCGCAACCTTGGTGGTACTGTTCGATGTCGAGCGAAATCGTACCGTGGCGCAACTCGTTGCTGCGCGATGGGAGCCGACCCTACAAATGGTGATCAGTGGCGCGCCTCCCGCAGCAATCGCTGGCAGCGCGCCGGGCATGGTCTACACCTCACCGGAGCGACCCAGCCGTACGTTTCAACTCGCATCGTTCACGCTGCGGGTGGCGGTGGTGCGTGAAGCGTTCGTCAACGAAGGTGTACCGGTACTCGACGTGGCATTTGAGCCCGAGTCACGGGGCGGCCGGTCGATTCCAGTGCTGTGGCTGGGGCTGCCCGGTAACGACGGTGCCGTACGCTGGGTTGGCTTTGAGAGCCAGGTCATAGAAACGCGTTTTCGTGAGCGGCTCGTGCTTGCGCTCTTGTTGCTCTCTGGAATCGCGGTTGTAGCCAGCGCTCTCGTCGCCCGATGGCTTGCGCGTCCCCTGGAGTTGCTGCGTGCCCGCATCGTCGCCGACGATGTGTCCGCCGGCCCGCTCTTGCACGCCAGCGCTGAAGTCCAGGCGATCGACGAAGCCTGGCGGGCTTTGCGCCAATCGCTCGATCAACAGGAGCGAGAGCGTGCGTTACTTCTCGCGGGCGTATCGCATGACCTTCGCAGCCCGCTGGGCCGCATTCGGCTGGCTGCCGAGCTGTTGCCCGATGGCGAAGTCATTGAGCCCAGGCGTGAGGCCATCTTGCGCAACGCGCTGCAGGCAGACCGGCTTGTTGGCAGTTTTCTCGACCATGTGCGCAGTGGCGAACTGCCCCTAAACGAGACGGTGGACGTGGCCGTCTTAGCACGCAGCGTCGTGGCACAGCAGCAGCGCGCTTCGACCGAGCTTTCGATTGAAGCACCACAGTCGCTCTTAGCCACTCGCGCCAGCTCGGTTTTGATCGAACGCGTGATCGGCAACCTGCTCGACAACGCATTCATCCACGGCCAGCCGCCAGTGCGATTGACCGTTGGGGCGGTAGGTCACCGGGTACAAATAGAGGTCGAGGACTGCGGCCCTGGCATCGCGCCCAAGGATCAACAGGCGATGCTGCAAGCCTTCGCGCGCGGCGATGCGAGCCGAAGGCATCCGGGTTTGGGCCTTGGCCTGGCTGTTGTGCAGCGCGTGGCGTTGCGAATGGGGGGCAGCGTTGCTTTCTGCCGCTCAGAAGAAGGTGCACGGACTACCGTGCGCGTTGAGTGGCCGATGGGCTGAGGCGGCAAATGCTGAGGAGCATCGAAGGCAGCAAGTCTCGCCTGGTGTGGCAGGGCGGCACAGCTAGCCATTTGCGTTCACGGCTTGGGCTTCCACGGGTTTGTTTGAATGCTGATACCAGCCTAGATATGAGCCACGCAGCGACTATTTTTTGCCATCGAAGTGAGGGGGTCAGCCGCAGATGGCGCTGACTTTTAGCCCACCCAGCCTGGCTATCTTGACCGGCCCCCCATATCACCGGCTCCAGTGGATGATGAGCAGTTGCGGTCGGGATCAGTTTTGGGCTGCATCTCCATGCTTACCGATACCCCCCTGGGCGCTCGTTTGTTGAGCCACAGAGTTTTCGACTTTAATGTATGAAGCCTGCTCAAAGTGAATGTTTTAACGTCAGTAGTTTTCGATTTTTTCCATTCAATGCTTCTGTCCAATGTTTTCGCAGCCCGCATGAATCCTAGAAACCATTTTTGCGACTTTAATTGTCAAGAACACCCACCCGCCTTCAGCCCGGCCGCCGACCGCAACAAGGCGGCCATCCTGTCCACCCTGCAAACCCTGCTGCCCGCGCGGGGCTTTGCCCTGGAGATCGCTTCCGGCACGGGCCAACATGTGACCTGGTTTGCCGCCGGCCTGCCCGGCTGGACTTGGCAGCCCAGCGACGCCCGCCCAGAGGCCCTAGCCTCCATTGCAGCTTACACCACACAGAGCGGTCTGGGCTCCGTGCGCCCGCCCGTGCTGCTCGACGTCATGGCACCCGAGTGGCTGGTTGCCCATCAGCGCTTTGACCTGATCTACTGCGCCAACATGCTCCACGTGGCGCCCTGGCCCGTCTGCGCCGCCCTCATGGCGGGCAGCGCCCGCCACCTGCAGCCGGGCGGCCGGCTGGTCACCTACGGCCCCTATCTGGAGGATGGTGTGCCGACCTCGCCCGGCAACCTCGCTTTTGACGCCTCCCTGCGCGCCGAGAACCCCGCCTGGGGCATCCGTCGGCGGGAAGACGTGGAAGCGGCGGCCGCGCAGGCGGGCCTGCGCCTGAACCAACGGCATGCCATGCCCGCCAACAACCTGCTGCTGGTCTGGCAGGCCTGAGCGGACCGTTCATGGGAGCGGTCGGGAGCCGACCCAACCCTTCGCCGCAGCGGGGCAACGGCGCATCGCGGCGCGACAAGGGCGCTCACGATAGACTGCCTTGCATACCCTTGCCCCACCCGTTGCCCCATTCCTTGCCGGAGCGCTCCATGCTGTCTACCCGATCCGCCCGCTGGGCCTTTGTGCTGCTCCTGTCCGCTTCGGTCGTTCTGCCTGCGCAGGCGGCAGAGCCCGCACGCACCGGCCCGCCCTTGTGGGAAGTCGGCGCGTTCGCCTTGGGTCTGACCCAGCAGGCTTATCCCGGGTCTGACACACAGCTCAACCGGGTGCTGGCCCTGCCTTTTGTGGTGTACCGCGGTCAATGGCTGCGGGCCGACCGCGACACGTTGGGGCTGCGCGCCCTGAAGACCGAGCGCCTGGAGCTGGATCTGGGGCTGGCCGGTTCCTTTGGCGGCGGCGCCGACAAGATCGAGGCGCGGCAAGGCATGCGCGAGCTGGGTACGCTGGTGGAGCTGGGGCCCCGGCTCAAGATTGGCCTGGGTCCAGGCCCTGGCGGCGGGCGCTGGCGTGCCGAGTTGCCGCTGCGCGGCGTGTTCGACCTGAGCGATCGGGGCAGCTACCGGGGACTGGCCTTGGAGCCCCGCCTGCTGTTCGAGCGCGCCTCGCCCAGTGGCTGGCGCTATGGCGCCAGCGGCAGCCTGATCCTGGCCGACCGGCGCCTGGCCGATGACTTCTATGGCGTGGGCTTGGCCGATGCCACGCCCTGGCGCCCCGCCTACGCCGCGCGCGCCGGGCTGGTGGCCACGCGCTTCTCGCTCTCGGCGACCCGCAGCCTCGGAGCCGACTGGCGGGTGTTCGGCTTTGCCCGGCTGGACTCGGTGCGCGGCGCGGTCAACGAGGCCAGCCCGCTGGTGCGCCAGAAAACCGGCGCCTCGCTGGGCGTGGGGCTGAGCTACACCTGGTTGCGCTCACAGGCCGGCGCCTATGATTGAAAGCACGGTTCAACCCCGCTCTGCCCGATCCCAAGCACTGCAATCCCGATGGCTGCCCCGTCTGTCCACCCCATTCCCGGCCCTTCGGTCGAACCCGAGCGTTACCACCTGCCGCCAGAGAAGCTTCTGGTCGGCAACCCGCTGCAAACGCTGTGGCTGCATTACACCGACGCCAGCGGGCAATTCCTCGCGGGTGAATGGCACAGCGAGGTGGGCAAGTGGAAGGTGGCTTACACCGAAGAGGAATACTGCCGCCTGCTCGAAGGCACCAGCGTGATCACCGACGCCCAGGGCGGATCGGTCACCCTGCACGCGGGCGACGCGTTTGTGATGCCCCGGGGGTTTGTGGGCACCTGGGAGGTGGTGGTGCCCACACGCAAGACCTTTGTGACCTATGAGCCCGCCACGTCAACGCCCTGACCCTGGAGCCGGTGCTGCGCCTCGCAGCGCACCATCGCCGAGCCGGACAGCTCCCGGACCCGCCTGCCCCTGCCGGGCGGAGGCATTTCGTTGAACCTGGACGCCCTGGCCAGCGCACTGAGTGCGGTGTTTCCCAGCCCGCCGCCGCTGGAGCCCTTGGCCGACAAAGGCCTGGCCCACTGGCATGTGCGCCTGGTTGGCACCGGCTGGCTGGCGCGTGTGCCCAAACAAAGCCAGATGGACCTGGCCGCGGCCGACAACCTGCGCTACCAGAGCGCCTGTTTCGAGCGCGCGGCGCCGTCGGGGCATGTGCCGGCGCTGCACCGGGTGCTGCCGCCGTCGGCCGAGTTGCCCCGGGGCGCCTTGCTCGTGCAGGAGATCGAAGGGCAGCCGGTGCGCGGGGCGCGCGACGTACCCGCGCTGATGCAGGCGCTCGCCGCCATCCACGCGCTGCCCCTGCCCGCGCCCGCCGGGCGCGCACCGCTGCTCAGCGAGGCCGACCCGCTGGCCGCCCTGGTGGCGCTGATCCACGCGCAGGCGCCGTACCTGGACCACCCGGCGGTGCCCGCCGCTTCGGCGCGCGCGGTCCAGGCGCGGCTGGCCGGGCTGGCGCAGCGCATGGCGCCACGGGTGGGCGCCTGCCCGCAGCGCCTGATCAGCTTTGACGCGCACCCCGGCAACTTCCTCATCCGGCCCGATGGCCAGGCCGTGCTGGTGGACCTGGAGAAGCTGCGTTACAGCTACCCGCCGCTCGACCTCGCACACGCCACGCTCCACACCTCCACCACCTGGGACCGCGAGGTCTCGTTCGAGCTGTCGGTCAGGGAGCTGGCGCGGGCCTACGAAGTCTGGGCCACCGCTGTGGGCCCGGCGCTGGCCGGGCCGTGTGCACCCGCGCTGGTGCCGCTGCGCGAGCTGATGTGGCTCTGGTCCGTCACCTGGTGTGCCAAGTGGCTGGCCGAATCGGGCAAAGTACCTGCCGCCGGGCGGCAGGCCCGGGGCGCAGGTGAGGACTGGTCCGTCCGCCACAGCGAGGCGGCGCTGGTCGCCCATGTGCGGGAGCGGGTGACGCACTACCTCTCGCCCGCGTGTGTGGAGCGCCTGCTGGCGGAGTTCGAGAATCTGCGGCGGGCGCTGGGTGTTTGAGCGCCGGGATGGGGCTTGAAGGCAGCGCGCTTGGCCAGAGTGACTTGACCCACCTCCGGCAGTTCGAGCGCTGCACTGCCGCTGAGCAGTGTGCTGTTCGGTCGACAGCGAAGCCATGGATCGATGGCTTGCCGGTGACGTGGCGGTCGCTGCCGATTTGAACGGTAGCGAGGTACTCGAATCCGATCAGATTTTCTGGTTTTTTGGAGTTATGGGGCTGCGACCGGCCAGGATCTGCTGTCAGTCAGACGGGGTCATCTCGATCATTCGGTTCAACATGTGCATTCTTGCTGGCGGTCAACCGCCCGGGGGAGGATGCGGTGTATTGGACACTTGGGTGGTGGTGTTCACGCGCAAGACCTTTGTGATGTACCGGTCTAAACCGGCCCCAAAAAACCGATAGCCGCGACACAGAAAATCCAGCGTGCACCAGGGTGCGAGACTCTGGCGCTTGTGCCTACACGCTGGTTTTGGTTGTTGGAGTAAATTGTAGCCTATGGGCTACAATCGGTTCATGCGTGTTGAGAAAACCGATGAGTACAGCGACTGGATGGACGGACTGAAAGATCTGTCTGGTCGTGCTCGCATCTTGATGCGGGTTGATCGGCTGATTCACGGTAACCCCGGCGTGCACCGCAACCTGACCAACGGGGTTTCGGAGCTCAAAATCGATACAGGTCCGGGTTACCGGGTCTATTACACCCAGCAGGGTGATCGCTTGTTGCTGCTGTTGATCGGCGGCGACAAGTCCACCCAGTCCAAAGACATCGCCAAAGCCATTCGTCTGGCCCAGGCATTTGGAGAAACCCTATGACCAGCGCCGCCCGCAAGACTGTCACCCGCGCCAAAACCTCGCCCTACGACGTGGCCGAACACCTGCGCACATCCGAAGAGATGGCGGCGTATCTCGATGCCTGGTTGGAGGACGCGCCGGACGACGTTTCCGGTATCGCGCGGGCGCTGGGTGACATTGCCCGTGCCAAAGGCATGAGCCAGGTGGCCAAAGACTCGGGCCTGAGCCGCGAGAGTCTGTACCGGGCCCTCAGTGAGGGCGGCAACCCCAGCTTTGCCACGGTGCTGAAGGTGGCGCGGGCGCTGGGTGTTCGCTTGCATGCACAGCCGGTGTAGTGCATCCAGGCGCCAACCCGGAGGATGCCTCGCACCGTCCGGCCCCTGCCAATAGGGCCAGCAGGCACCATGTTTCAACACTGTAAGCTCTGAGCGCCCGGCCCGACCAAGGGGCTTGTTCACCACGACCGGAGTTGTTTTTTCATGAAGCGTTTTTCTTTGTTTGCCACGGCCGTTCTGGCCTCCATCCTGTCGATCCCGCTGATAGCCCAGACCGCGTCACCTGCCGCGACTTTGTCAGCTACGCCGCCCGCCGCCTGGGCGGCCATCGAAGCCCAGGCCAAGGGCCAGACCGTGTATTTCAACGCCTGGGGCGGCAGCGAGGCGACCAACGCCTACATCGCCTGGGTGGCGCAAGAAGTGCAACGGCGCCACGGCGTGACGCTGCGGCATGTGAAGGTGGGCGATATTGCCGAGGTGGTCAAGCGCCTGCAGACCGAGGTAGCCGCCGGGCGACGCACCGGCGGCTCGGTGGACCTGATGTGGATCAACGGCGAGAACTTCCGCAACCTCAAGCAGGGCGGCCTGCTGTTCGGCCCCTGGGCCGAGCAACTGCCCAACTGGGGCGCGGTGGACCTGAACAAGCCGGTGCGCAGCGATTTTTCGGTGCCCACTGAGGGCTATGAAGCGCCCTGGGGCGCGGCGCAACTGACCTTCATCGCTGACCGTGCGCGCACGCCCGCGCCGCCGCGTTCGGCCACCGAGCTGCTGGCCTTTGCCCAGGCCAACCCCGGTCGGGTCAGCTACCCCAAACCGCCGGAGTTCCACGGCACCACCTTCCTCAAACAACTCCTGACCGAGCTGACGCCGGACCGCGCGGCGTTGCAGGCACCGGTGAACCCGGCCAGCTTTGCGGCCGCCACCGCGCCGCTGTGGGCCTACCTGGACCGTTTGCACCCGGCCCTGTGGCGCAGCGGGAAAAACTTCCCCGCAGGCGCGGCGGAAATGCACCGCATGCTGGCCGACGGCGAGCTGCGCCTGTCCATTACCTTCAACCCGAACGAAGCGGCCAACCTGATCGCCAGCCGCCAGTTGCCCGCCACGGCCTACAGCTTCGGCTTCACCGGCGGCACCATCGGCAACGTGCACTTTGTGGGCATCCCGGTCAACGCCAGCGCGCCCGCCGGGGCCCAGGTGGTGGCCAACTTCCTGCTCTCGCCCGAGGCGCAGGCGCACAAGGCGGACGTGGCGGTCTGGGGAGACCGCAGCGTTTTGGATGTGAACAAGCTGCCTGCCGCCCTGCAGGCCGCGATGCGCAAGACCGCGCCCGGCGCGCTGGATGAAAACGTGCCCACGCTGCCCGAGCCCCATGCGAGCTGGATGGAGGCGCTGGAGACCGAGTGGCTCAAGCGCTACGGCGCGCGCTGAGCGGCTTGCGCGCTGTCGTGCAGCCGGCTGCTGGCGCGCCACCGGGCTCCGCGCCCGGCGCTCTGCGGCGGGGCGCTCGCCCGGTCCTGGCCTGGCTGGCCGCCTGGCCGGTGCTGCTGATCCTGGGGCCCTTGTTGCCCGGCCTGGTCTGGGCGCTGGGGCCTACTTTCTCGCCCGGTGTGTGGCAGGCGCTCTGGGCCGATGCGCAATGGCCGCAGGCGCTGCGCGCCACACTGATCTCGGCCACCCTGGGCACCGCGCTGGGCGTGGGCCTGGCGGCGGCGCTCGCCAGCGCGTTCTACCCCAGCCGGGCCTGGGCCGCCTTGCAGCGCCGCTTGCCGCTGCTGCTGTCGGTGCCCCACGCGGCGTTTGCGGTAGGTCTGTTCTTTCTGCTGGCGCCTTCGGGCTGGCTGGCGCGGCTGTTGGCCTGGCCGCTGGGCTGGATCGATCCGCCCGCCTGGGTGACGGTGCAAGACCCGCACGGCCTGGCGCTGGCGCTGGCGCTGGGCCTCAAGGAAAGCTGGTTCCTGCTCTGGGTGCTGATGGCGGTGCTGGGCGAGCAGGCGGTGCAGCGGCAGATGGTGGTGGCCCG
>DAIOEI010000007.1:0-8360 GCA_036746335.1 Hydrogenophaga sp.
GTGGAGCGACCTGGGCGAAGGCGAGCCGGTGCGCGTGGTCGACGCCGACAACGAGGAGCACGAGGCCGAGCGTGCGGTCGCGCGCATCCAGAGCCTGCGCACGACCAGCCCGCACAAGGAGTGGCGCGACTTCGCCATCCTCTACCGCGCCAACCACATGGCGCGCTCGTTCGAACAGTCGCTGCGGCGCGCGCAGATTCCCTACAAGGTCTCGGGCGGGCAAAGCTTCTTCGACAAGGCCGAGATCCGCGACCTGTGCGCCTGGCTGCGGCTGCTGGTGAACAACGACGACGACCCGGCGTTTCTGCGCTCGGCCACCGTGCCCAAGCGCGGCATCGGCCACACCACGCTGCAACAGCTCGGTACTTTTGCCACGCAATACAAGCTCAGCCTGTTCGAAGCGCTGTTCTCCCACTCGCTGCCCAGCGCGGTCAACAGCCGCGCCATCACCACGCTGCACGAGTTCGGCCGCGCGGTGAACGACCTGGAATACCGCGCCCGCCACACCGTCGGACATGAAGCGGCACATGCCTTCCTGCTGCAATGGCTCAAAGACATCGGCTACGAGCAACACCTGTATGACAACGAAGACAACGAAAAGGTGGCAGCCGCGCGCTGGACCAATGTGATGGACTTCGTGGACTGGGTGGCCGGGCGCTGCGGCGGCAAGATGGAAGATGACGGCGGGGGTGTGCAGGTCGAGAGTGAGCGCAAGAGCCTACTGGAGGTGGTACAGACCATCGCACTGATTTCAACACTCTCCGACCGCGAGCAAGACCAGAACGTCGTCACGCTTTCCACCCTGCACGCCTCCAAGGGGCTGGAGTGGCCTCACGTGACCCTGGTGGGTGTGAACGAAGGCCTGCTGCCCTTCAAGACCGACGACGCCGACAGCGACCTCAGCGCCGAACTGCTGGCGCTGCGGGTGCAGGAAGAGCGGCGCCTGATGTATGTGGGTATCACCCGCGCGCAACGCACGCTGGCGGTGAGCTGGCTCAAGCGCCGCAAGAAGGGCCGCGACAGCGTGCCCGGCAAGCCCAGCCGCTTCATCCAGGAAATGGCGCTGGACCAGGCCACGGTGAAGGAAGACCCGCGCGAAAAACTGCGCGCGCTGCGGGCCGAGTTCGCGCAGCGGGCCACGGCAGCGACTGCAGCCAAGGCAGACACGCCATGAAGACGCTTTTGACGCAGCTGTGCCGGGCCATGCTGATCATCGCGGGGGCCATGACGCCGTGCGTTGCCATCCTTGCACAAGACCGCGATGCACCACCAGTACCCACGGGGGAATGCAGGCCGATGGCGGCAGCCGATGGCGGCGCGGCCAACAACACGCCCCCCGGCGCCGAGCCGACCACTCTCACAGGCTTCTGGGAGTTGACCCTCTGGCCCTCGGAAGAGCCCTCCGCTGCGCCGGTTTCCGTGGGAACCCTGTTGCTGGAGCCACACCCTGAATACCCCGGCAGTGTGCGTGGCAGCCTGCGGCGCAGCCAAGACGGGCACGACCTGCGCGCCTGGGTGGCGGGTGATTTGACCGACAACGTGTTTCTGCTCGATGAGTCCGAAGACGGCTTGGCCATGAGCGCGGTCTGGGAAGGCGATGGGTCTGCTGCAGCTTGTGGTCCCGGCATCCGGGGGTTTCGGCGCACAGTCGAAAGCAGCCCCAGCGCAGGACAGCGTTGGTATTTCCAGTTGCGCCGCTCCACCCAACTTCGGTGAGGCGGACGACGCGAGCCGTCACACCCGCGCACCCTTGCTGCACGCACAAGCCCTCGGTCTTGTCAGCAAGTCAGCAAGCCTGTACAGCCAAAAGCAGTGCCTTGCGCCGACGATTGAATACCGAGTAACTACGCGATAGCCTTAACCCGATTTAAGGCATAGCCAGAGGCTATTGCATCTCCCTGCCTTCTTGATGCGGGTCAACAAACAACCGGGTTTACCCCCATACATTGGACCCGTCACCAGCTGTCGTCTGCGGAAGCTCACTCCACCCCACAGCCTTGACTCCGTTGTTTTGTCAGTCATCAAGAAAGTGAGAAGTCTCATGAAAACCACGATCAACTGGACCTTGTGCGCCATTGCCGCCGCCACGATGGCGATCAGCGGTCACGCGTTCGCGCAGCAAAAGCGCGCCGACTAGCCGGTCCAGACCATTCCCGCCGTGCGCAACATCGATCCCGCCATGGTGGAACTGGGCAAGAAGCTGTTCTTTGATTCGCGTCTGTCCAAGTCCGGTTTCATCTCCTGCAACAGCTGCCACAACCTGAGCATGGGCGGTTCCGACAACCTCAAAACCTCCATTGGCCACAACTGGCAGCAAGGTCCGATCAACTCGCCCACGGTGCTCAACTCCAGCCTGAACCTGGCGCAGTTCTGGGATGGCCGCGCAGCCACCCTCAAGGAACAGGCCGGCGGCCCGATTGCGAACCCCGGTGAAATGGCCTTCACCCACGAACTCGCCATTGACACCCTCAAATCGATTCCGGGATACGTCTCCGAGTTCAAACAAGTCTTCAAGAGCGACAAGCTGAGCATTGACGAAGTCACCACCGCCATTGCTGCGTTCGAGGAAACCCTCGTCACGCCGAATTCGCGTTTTGACCGCTGGCTTGATGGAGACGACCGCGCCCTGACCAGTGACGAACTGGCCGGCTATCAGCTGTTCAAAGACAGCGGATGTGTGGCCTGCCACAACGGCCCCAACCTGGGTGGCACCTCCTTCCAGAAAATGGGCGTGGTCAACGCCTACAAAACCGCCAGCACCGCACAAGGGCGCGTGGAAGTCACCGGCAAAGACGCCGACCGCTTGAACTTCAAGGTGCCAACGCTGCGCAACGTGGAACTCACCTACCCCTACTTCCACGACGGCGAAGCCCCAACCCTGACCGTGGCTGTGGACCTGATGGGCCGCCTGCAACTTGGCCGTGAGTTCTCCAAAGACGAGAACGCCAAGATCGTGGCTTTCCTCAAGACCCTGACCGGTCAGCAGCCGCAGTTTGCGCTGCCGGTTCTGCCGCCTTCGACCGACAAGACCCTGCCTCCGCGTCCGTTCAACTGAAGCGATTGAGCAAACGCCCAACAGAAACCGGCCCCTTGCGGCCGGTTTTTTTCATGGCCGGTCTGGGGTGCTCACCCTAGTCTGCGGGCGGGGTAAGGCATACAGTTGGACTGCTGCTTTCTGAATCCACCTTCAAGGCCCCCCATGCCACGCAAACCTTCTGACATCCCGACGCCCACCGGTCAAGCCTTTGAAGCCCTGGTGCCCGACTGGCCAGGCTCCCTAAAGGAATCGGCCCAGAACGTGTGGCTCTCTGGCCTGGGTGCGCTGGCCAAGGCCCAGGCCGAGGGCGGTAAAGCGTTCGAGACCCTGGTGCAAGAAGGCATGCTGGTCCAGCGCAAGACACAGGAGGAAACCCAGGAACGCCTGACCGAGTTGGGGCAGCGGATGAGCCAGGCCACGGCCAGCCTGTCGACCAAGGCGACCGATCAATGGGACAAACTGGAGGGAATTTTTGAGAACCGGGTGGCCAAGGCTTTGCATCAACTGGGCATGCCCGTGGCAGCCGACTTGCAAGCCCTGTCGGAACGGATCGACGCTCTGGAGCAACAGGTTCGAGCGCTCCAGGAACCGACGCCCGCCAGCCCTGTGCAGCCGCGCAAGCCGCGCCGCAAAGCCGCGCCACCTGCAGCCTGAGCCCGAGCCCGAGCCCGAGCCACCTGGCGCGCCGTGTGCGCAAGGCATGACTGCTGCGCTGCAGCGTGACAAGTAAGCCATGCTGCCTACACTGCCTTGGCATGACAACCTCTTGCCTTTTGCCGTACCGGCGGTGTTGCTGAGCCATGGTGAACAAACCCCGCCGCCGCACCGCCGAGCGCATTCTGGACACCACGCTCGCCTTGTTCAACCGCTTTGGCGAACCCAATGTTTCGACCACGTTGATCTCGGCCGAACTGGGCATGAGTCCGGGCAATCTGTACTACCACTACCCGGCCAAAGACGAGCTGATCAATGCCCTGTTCGAACGCCACGAGCAGGCCCTGGGGCCCCTGCTGGATGCCAGCGACGGGGTTCGCGATGTGGAAGACGCCTGGTTCTTCATCCACTCGCTTTATGAAACCATCTGGGCACATCGCTTTTTGTACCGCGACCTGAACGACCTGTTGTCCAAGAACCGGCTGCTGGAAACCCGGTTTCAGACCCTGCTGAAAAACAAATCGCGCGCCATCCGGGGCATGCTGACCTCCATGAGCCGCGCGGGCGCCGTAGACATGGACGCACGCGAACTCGAGCCCACAGCCAATGGCATGGTGGTTTTGCTGACTTACTGGTTGAGCTTTGAATATGTGCGCGATCCGCGCAAAGCGCTGGAGCCTGAACACGCGCAACAGGCACTGCTGCGCGGTGCACACCATGTGCTGAATTTGCTGGCGCCGTATCTCGAACGGGCGCAGCGGATGCACCTGCTGCAACTGAGTGGGGCCTACGCCAGCACGGGCTCCGACCAGATCGCGGGAAGCCCGCCCTGACCCCGATTCAGCGCTGCCCGCAAAGCCCTTGCACCGCTTGCAGCAAGACCTCTTGTGATTGCGCCACCACCTGTTCGCGCCAGGCATCGCTGTCCACATAGAAGGCCTGGCGCATGGCAGCTCGGATTTCGTTTTGTTGCGCCGTTGTGGCGGTGCCGTAGCGGTGCATCCAGTGATCGGCCCGCAAGGTTTGCAGCACCTGCTCAAACGGTACGGTGCCGTATTCCAGTGCAATGCCGGTGTAATCGGCTTGCGGACATTCCTGGTAGGCAGCCCCCCACATCAGCCCGGTCAAAGGCGAAGAGCTGGACGAACCATCGTAGAAAGTGGTGATGGCCGAGCCGTCGGCGCCGCCCCACCAGGCGCGTGCACGCGCCAGCTCGTGCGGGTTGTCGCGCCCTGCGAAGATGCGCTCACCGAAACCGCTGGGGCCCAGACCGGTATGCACATCGACCCAGGCCAGCTGCCGGGCGGTGGCGCCATGGGTTCGCAATACGCTGCGCAAAGTCTGGTTGCTCCAGCTTGGCTGCTGCCCGCCAAAAAACATGCCCTCGGCAAAGACATACTGCCCTTGCGAAACCGCCTGCTGGTAGGTTTGAGGGCCATTGTGCTCGCGCCAGCGCATCAGCGACGCCTCCACCCGCTCGCTAGGCGGCCAGTCGGGGGGCAGCAGCCAGTCGTGCAGCTCGGCGTACGCCGGATTGACCGGCAGTGGCTGGCTGAAGTCCTGGAAGTTGCGGTTCAGATCCACGTTCTCGTGGGTCACGCGCCGCAGAAAAGAGAAACCGTAAGGATTGAGCGCGTGCACATACAGCACCGCCACACCCGCCTCGCGGGCCTGGCGCCGCCAGTTGTCGTTGTGCATGGCGTTGACCTGAACGCCCGAGCCACAGAATCCCTCTGCCCCGTGGCAACCGCTGCTAAGGATCAACAAGCTCTGGGCGTCAGACGGGCCATCCAGCGCGACGTCCATCGCCAGGGTCTCCCCTTGCAGACCCTTGAGGGGGTGGTTGTGGCTGCGGATGGCCATGCCCGCCTGTGCAGCGGCTTCCAGAAACAGCACCCTTGCCCGTGCGTAATGGGGTGCAAATGCCGCGTGCAGGTCGATCAAGCCGCGCTCCCGCTGTCCGGTTGTGCCAGCCACTGGGTGGCCAGTTGGACCCAGTAGGTAGCACCCAGGGGGATCAGGTCGTCGTTGAAATCGTAATGGGGGTTGTGCAGCATGCAGGGTCCTGCATCATGCCCGCCCCCCTCATAAGCTGCGCGGTGGGCGCCATCACCGTTGCCAATAAACACGTAGCACCCAGGTCTTGCCTGCAGCATGTAGGCAAAGTCTTCCGCACCCATGGTGGGTTCTTGAGGCAGGACGTGATCGGCCGAGACGATCTGCGCCATGACACGCTGCGCAAAGGCGGTCTCTTGAGGATGGTTCACCGTGGGCGGGTAATTGCGCCTGAACTGGAACTCGCAGGTGGCGCCAAACGCCGCGCTGGTGTGTTGTGCGATCTCACGCATGCGCCGCTCGATCAGGTCCAGCACCTCAAAAGTGAAGGTACGCACAGTGCCCTGAATGACGCAGCTGTCGGGAACCACGTTGGTGGCCTCGCCGGTATGGATCATGGTCACGCTGATCACACCCGCGTCCACTGGCTTCTTGTTGCGCGTGATGATGGTCTGAAAGGCCTGCACCATCTGGCAGGCCACAGGCACCGGGTCGATGCCATTGTGCGGCAAGGCGGCGTGCGCACCCTTGCCCCGGATGGTGATGTGGAACTCGTTGCTTGATGCCATGACCGGCCCGGTGCTGGCAGCAAAACTGCCCACCGGCATGCCGGGCCAGTTGTGCATGCCGAACACGGCCTCCATCGGAAACTGCTCGAACAAGCCCTCTTTGATCATCTCGCGGGCACCGCCGCCGCCTTCTTCGGCGGGCTGGAAAATGAGATAAACCGTGCCGTCGAAATCCCGGTTCTGCGCCAGATGTTGTGCGGCGGCCAGCAGCATGGCTGTATGGCCGTCGTGGCCGCAGGCGTGCATCTTGCCGGGGTGCACGCTGGCGTGAGCAAAGGTGTTGAGCTCGGTCATGGGCAAGGCATCCATGTCGGCACGCAGGCCAATGGCGCGGCCACAGGCGCCGCCGTCTCGGCCGTGCACGATGCTGACCACACCGGTGGTGCCCAGACCCCGGTGAGTGGGAACGCCCCAGGCGCTCAACTGAGCCGCCACCGCGTCGGCAGTGCGCACCTCCTGAAAGCACAGCTCGGGATGGGCATGGATGTCCCTGCGCAACGCGGAAATGGCTGCGGCTTGGGTAACGATGGAGTCGATCAGTTTCATGGGCCTTACCCGCTGGAAAACACTTCAGCCGCGACAGCGGCCAACACAGTCTCTGCGACCATGGTACCCAAGAGTTTCTGTTGGTGGTGTCGCGGGTGGTCAAGGCTTCACCCCGAAGAGGGATGAGGCGGCGAAATCAGGGGGTACCAGGAGAATCAGCGCCGCACGCGACCGTCCTCGGTCAGCAGCGTCAGCTCAACGAACTTTGAACCGGCTCTTTTGGAGGGTCCAAAGTCGACAGCAAAACCGCCGAGGACCAGATTGCGCATGCTGTCCACGGCGGCCAGGAACCCTTCCTGGGTCAGCGCACGCCCGGCGCGCCGCAAGGCTTCGGTGAAAACCTTGGCGGCCACAAAACCCTCCATGCCAGAGTAATTGGGCGCAATGCCGCGCTTACCTTTGAGTGCGGCAAGGTATTCACCAGCCAGTGGCGTGGTCGGCGCGTAGGGAAATGGCATGACCTGACTGATGACCACGCCCCGCGCCTCGGCACCCAGCTCTTCCGACAGGGCCTGTGTGCCCACAAAGGAAACGTTGTAGAAGTTGCCCGTAAATCCTTGGCGGCGGGCCAGCCGGATAAAAGCCGCGCAAGACTTGTAGGCGCTGATCTGCACCACCGCCTCGGGCTTTACCGAAAAGATGTCTTTGAGTGCCTGGGCCACTTCGGTGCTGTTGCGCTCCACCGTGCCCACGGCCACCGGCTCCAGGCCCGACTTCGCCAAAGCTAGGCGCACGCCTTCAAGACCCGCCTTCCCATAAGCGTCGTTCTGGTAGAAAACAGCGATGCGGCGGATGCCGACCGATGTGGTCTGCCGGACGATGGCAGCGGTTTCATCAAAATACGACGCCCGTACATGGACCGCGTAACGGTTGAACGGATCGCGCAAAGCCTCGGCACCTGTAAAGGGCGCAAAAAAAGGCAACCTGGCTTGCGTGGCCAGCGGCAGGGCAGCCAGACTGGTGGGGGTGCCGATGTATCCGAACAGCGCAAACACACCTTCGGAAATCAGTTGCCGGGTATTGGCCGCGCAGCGCTCGGGCTCGTAGCCATCATCCAGCCTGCGAACTTCAATGCGCCGACCATTGACGCCCCCCCGCGCATTGACAGCGTCCCACTGCAACTGCGCGCCCAGGTGAAACTGAACCCCCAGCTGTTCAGCAGCGCCACTGAAAGGGGCAGATTGCCCAAGCACGATACGGCTGTCGGAAACACCGCTGGTCTGGGCGCTGGCCAAGGCGCCCCATGCGCCCAGGGCCGAGGCCCCCATGATCTTTCCCGCGGCCGAGAGTGCCTGTCGTCGCTGCATGCGATCTCCTGATATCCTGTTTTTTAGGTTGGCCGCTTCTTGCCGCTGTGCCCATCCCAACGAGCCTGTCAGCGTACAACATTTCACTGCAAAAACCCATATGCAAGACCCGCACTTGCCCACTGAAAAAGGGCAAAATGAAGCCGCAGACGGGAAAACCGCCCAACGAACGGGCGCCATTCAGACGGTGCG